>JAQVML010000251.1 GCA_028703645.1 Eubacteriales bacterium | reverse complement strand
ATCTGGAACAACAAATGCTTGAACATCAAAATCGGAGGCCTTGATATCAATCGGTTGCAATACTTTCACCGAAGGGGCTTCTGCCTGTATCGGCGAAAAAACCGGCTCCATTGCTTCTTTCGGAGGTTCCAGCGGATTCGCCAGCAGTACAATCGCCGTGATCACCGCCGCGAGCACTGCCACGGCAACGATCCAAAACGCGGGTTTCTTATTGTTTAGCACGTTGATAATCCTCCCCTTCGTACAGTGTTCCCCAAAGGCGAGAGGCCCTGCCGCAAACGCCGCGCGCTGGGTGCCGAGGCGTAGCAGCGTCTCACCATATGCCGCAATCTCATCACGATTGCATTTTTGAATCGCGCGCTCATCGCAGCTCGCCTCCATATCGTCGCAAAACAGACGAAACGCGAGCCAAACAAGCGGATTGAACCAGTGCAACGTCAAAATCAGGAACGCAACCGGTTTTGCCAGATAGTCAAAGCGGTAGATATGCGCTCGCTCATGCAACAGCACCAGCTTTCGCTCGTTTGTCAGCATCCCGACGGGCAAAATGATGTGCGGGCGAAAAACGCCCAGAACGAAAGGCGACGTGATCGCATCCGTCTCGTATACGTCACATTCCGATCGTACCGCGTCGCTAACGCGTCGTTGGAGACGGATGTATTGTATGATCGCGTACAACAACAATCCCGCAATCCCGATCAGCCAGACCATCGTACCAATCGCGAGCCAAATCTGCATTGGATCGGCGCTTGCCATAGGCGTTGGCGCGAAGGAAGCCGTGCTCTCCTCCGCCAGCGAAAGCGAGGAAAACGCGCCGGAAGCGTCTTGCACCGGATTGCTAAACCGCCCTGTAGCCGCAGCGTGATCTACCGAAAGATAGCTCACAATACCGTTGACCGGAGCAGGCGCGCCGATGCCACCCAGCAGCGAAACCGGAGAAGAGAAACTAAACGGCACGACGAGTCGAAGGAACACCACCGCCCAGAGCGCGTAACTGATCCACCGCGGCGCACGCTTGAGCGGAATGCGCAGGAGCAAAACGGCAAGCGCGGCAATTCCGCCCGTAACACTCATATTGAGGATGGCGCGAAATAGTGTCGTCATCCGCTAGCTCCTTTCGCGGTACGCTTGCAGGAGCTGTTCAATCTGATCGGCTTCCTCGGCGGAGATGCCGCCGCCATCCAAAAACGCCGCGATAAACGCGGGAAGCGAGCCCTTGAATCCGCGACGAACCAGTTGGTTTCCTTCGCGTTTTCCCGCCGTCTGGCGCGCAACAAGAGACGTGATCACAGAGGTGTCGTTTTCGAGATATCCTTTTTCGCACAATCGTTTAAGAACGGTATACGTGGTTGTGCGTTTCCAGCCGAGCTTCTCTTCCGCGAGGCGGCAAAGTTGCGGCGAATCCACCGGCTCATGATCCCAAACGATGTCCATCAAACGCCAGTCCGCATTGGTCAATGTCGTTTCCTGTTCCATTCTGTTTCTCCTCGCTGTTTGTTTTCATGATTGCGCTTTACCGATTCGAATGCATTCCGTCTAATGTTTTAGACAAGCTCAGTCTAATGTTTTAGACATACAATGTCAAGTGGTTTTAAAATAAAAAAATCCGGCGTTTCTGCCGGATCGTTGTGTTTCGCGATTACATCGCAGAAACTTTCTCTATTTCTGCTCGCGTTTATGTAACGTATAAAACGTTTTTAGCTCTTTCTTGGTCGCCTCGTCCAGATGATGCCACCGCATACCCTGAATCGCGCCTTCGAGCGCGCAGAGGCGCATATAGCAGGCGGAAGGATCGCGTGCCGCGATGCGCAGCCATGCCTCGCGGCTGCCCGTCTGCTTGAGCGCGTCGATGGTCGGCACGCCGGCCTCCATAAGCTGCGCTTCCAGTTTTTCCGCAATGTTCGGTAGTTTTTGCAGTTCTCCCATCCCCGTTTCCTTTCCTTAGCCGAGCGCAACCCAATACCGCTCCAGCGAGACATGATCCCGCTCGCAATAGACGGTCTTGTCGTAAACACCGCCGCAGGAGAGTATCGTTCTGCGGCTTGCTTCGTTTTCCATTAAGCAGGTGATCAGCACACGATCGAGCCCAAACGCGCGGCAAACCTTCAGGCACTCCGTCAGCATCCGCTTGGCGTAACCCTTTTTCCGCTCGTCGGGATACACCGAATAGCCGATGTTTCCGCCAAAGTCGCGTAAAAAATCGTTGAACTCGTGTCGAAACTGTATCATGCCGACGATCTTGTGATCCCGCTCGCGCTGAAAGACAAACTGTTCGGACGGCACCCAGTTCGGCGGCGTCGTTTCGCGATTTTCTCCCGTGCGACAAGCCCAGAGCCAATCCTCCGGGTCGTCCATCCGGCGAAGCGGGCCGGTTCCGTCCATGCTATTCCCCGCGGCAAGAAACGCCGCGCGATAGGCAGCAATCTCCTGCAGCATGGTTTCGTCGGGCTTGATCAAAATGCAATGATCGCTCTTCTCATCCATGGTTGTGCTCCAGATAGACCGATCCGAGGAATTGCGGCGCGTCTTGTGAAAGCAACTGATCAAATGCAGCGCGCACCTCTTTGGGCAGCAGGTTCATCTTCGGCACATCCTCGACCGGAACCCATTCGGTCGCGATTTGCAAATCATCCGTCTCCGTCGGCTTTACGCGTTCCGTCGAAGTAAGTCGGCAAAGAAAGATATGCAGCATCTTGTGCGCGTATTGCGCATATTGTTCGCGGATCACCGGGTCAAGACAAATCTCTTCCATCAGCGCGCAAAAGCGCACCGGTTCAACGGAGTAGCCCGTCTCTTCCAGGCATTCGCGGTGGATCGCCTCCGCCAGGGTTTCATACTGCTCTTGTCCGCCACCGGGCAAAGAATAGTAATCCCCGTTGTTTCCGTCGCGGCAGCGGTTGAGCAACACCTTGTCCTCGTGCAAAGCAATCGCCTTGACGGTACTTCTCACATTCATCTTGGTTCTATGATTCCTTTATATTTGGTTTGATTAAATGCGCGTATCGCGCGCATAAGAGAGATATCGCGTTCCCTGAAAGGTCAGGCTGCCTTTGTCTCCCTCGGTCAGCATTCCATATTCCGTGTCCGGAACACGAAGCTCCATACGATCCCCGCTCTGCACCTCAAACGTAACGAAATACGTGGTGGATGAATATCCCATATCCATCGTGTCATTCGAGGAATTCATATTGTGGCGATAGCTCACGTCCGAACGCTTGGTAACGACCTTTGCCTCTACCGTGAGTACGGGCGAATCGTTGTTTTGCTTCCATTGTTTTGCGCTCTTTACGATTTTGATGATAATGATGACAAACACAAAGGAGAACAACAGTATAAATATAAATGGGAAAATGCCAAACATGAAATTAAAACCACCGAACGAATCTGGAAACATACTAAATCCTTTCTAAATAAGCAGAAGAATACGCTTTGTTGCGCGCGCCGCTATTGCAGCACGAAGCCGGAGACGTCCACGCATTTTGTAAAAACGATATCATTCTCTCAACATGCAAATCATTTTCCCTATCATACCCGACTTTGCGCAAAAAAAGAACCCGTTTGATGGATTCTCTTTCTGAAAACACAAGTTTTTACAGCGTATTTTATTTATTTTTCACGGTAATGTTGGAAATAATTGGCTGTTACAG
>JAQVML010000250.1 GCA_028703645.1 Eubacteriales bacterium | reverse complement strand
CCGTCGGACTCCAGCACCTATCGCACCAAGGAAGAGATCGAAGCCTGGGAAGCGCAGGATTCCATCACGTCGTTTGGCAAGCAGATCGTTGAAGCAAAGATTGCGACGCAGGACGAGCTGGACGCGATCTGGGTTACGGTCAAAGACAACATGCTACGCAACATGAAGCTCTCCATCGACGAGAGCGTGTCTCCGCGCATCGATATTTTCGGTGCCGAGAACGACTATATCGGAAACCTCATGTTCTCCAACCAGAAGGTTCGCTCCTTTGACGAAACGAGAAAGCCGGATGTGCTGCTTCCCAAAGAGGAGTGCCCGCGCGTTCAGCAGATCGCGAAAAAGAGCCGCTTCGGTTTGGATGCGGAAGGCAAGCCTGTCAGCAAAAACCGCGCATATCAGCTGCGCGACGGCATTGCGGAACCCATCATCAACAAGTTCTACGAAGACCCGACGCTGGTTGCGTTTGGCGAAGACGTGCGCGATTGGGGCGGTGCGTTTGCGGTTTATCGCGGCATGACGGAAGCGATTCCGTATCATCGTCTGTTCAACACGCCTATCGCGGAGGCGGGCATTGTCGGCGCCGCAATCGGCTACGCCATGAGTGGTGGCAGAGCGGTTGCGGAACTGATGTATTGCGACTTCCTCGGCCGTGCGGGCGACGAAATCTTCAATCAGCTCTGCAAGTGGCAATCCATGAGCGCGGGCATGCTCAAGATGCCGGTCGTAGTGCGCATGAGCGTCGGCAGTAAATATGGCGCACAGCATTCGCAGGACTGGAGCGCGCTGATGGCGCACATCCCCGGCCTTAAGGTCGTATTCCCGGCAACGCCGTATGACGCAAAAGGACTCATGCAGTCCGCAATCAATGGCACCGATCCGGTCATCTTCCTCGAGAGTCAGCGCATCTACGATGTCGCCGAGCTGTTTCATTCGGAAGGCGTGCCGGAGGCGGAATACGAAATTCCGTTTGGCGAGCCGGATATCAAGCGCGCAGGTAAGGACGTGACCATTCTTTCGATTGGCGCGACGCTCTATCGCGTGACCAAAGCCGCGGACATCCTGCAAGAGAAATACGGCGTCTCCGCGGAGATCATCGACGCAAGATCGCTGGTTCCCTTTAACTATGAACCCGTTATCGAGAGCATCAAAAAGACCGGACGCATCGTCATCACGGGCGACGCTTGCGAGCGCAACAGCTTCATGCGCAACCTCGCGAGCAACATCGCGGAACTCGCGTTTGACTATCTCGATGCGCCGCCGATCGTCGTTGGCGCAAAGAACTGGATTACGCCCGCGCATGAGATGGAAGACGCGTTCTTCCCGCAACCGGAATGGATCGTGGACGCCATTCACGAGCGCATTCTTCCGCTAAAGGGCCACGTCTGCACGCATAACTGCACGGAACTCGAGCAGATTCGCGAAAATAAGCGCGGAATCTGATGGATTGAACAAATGTTGGCGGCGGATATGATATAATATTCGTCGCCATCTCTTTATCACTTTTTTTTAAGAATGGTATAATCTTCTCAGATGTCACTCTAGTAATTTTTCTTCAGAAAGGATTCTACGATATGAACACAATCGAGCAAAAAGCAATCACGACCATTCGTTTTCTCGCGGCGGAAGCCGTTCAAAAGGCGAACAGCGGACACCCCGGGCTCCCGATTGGAGCGGCACCTATGGCGCTGACACTCTGGAAACAGATGAAACATGACCCGAAGGACGCGAACTGGACGGGCAGAGACCGTTTCGTCCTCTCGGCGGGACATGCGTCCATGCTGGAATATTCGCTGTTACATCTCTTTGGCTACGGGCTTTCGATCGACGAAATCAAGAATTTTCGCCAGTGGGGCAGCAAAACGCCGGGGCATCCCGAGTTTGGTCACACGGTAGGCGTGGAGACAACCACCGGCCCGCTGGGGCAGGGCGTCGCGACTGCGGTCGGTATGGCGATGGCGGAGGCGCGTCTTGCCGCAGAGTTCAACCGCGAAGGGTATCCCGTCGTGGACAACTATACCTACGCGCTCACGGGCGACGGCTGCTTGATGGAAGGCGTTGCTTCGGAAGCGGCCTCTCTCGCGGGACATTTGGGCTTGGGTAAACTGATCGTGCTGTATGATCGAAACGAAATCACGATTGAAGGCAACACGAGTCTTGCGTTTACCGAAGACGTAGGTAAACGCTTTGAAGCATACGGCTGGACTGTACAGCATGTTGAAAACGGAGAGGACACGGCGGCGATTGCGCAGGCGATTGCAAACGCCAAAGCGGACACCACGCATCCTTCGTTGATCATCGTTCGCACGGAGATTGCCCACGGCACGCCGAAGGCAAACAAGGCGAGCGCGCATGGCGAACCTCTGGGTGTGGAGGCAATCAAGGCGATGCGCGAGTTTTATCATTGGAACGAAGAGCCTTTTGCGGTGCCCGAAGACGTAAAAGCATACTTTGCGGAGCTGCAAAAGGGTTATAGCAAACAGCACGCGGAATATGACGCGATGTTTGAATCGTATCAAAAAACGTATCCGGAGCTGTATTTAAAGTGGCAGGCATGGCACGAAAAGAAACTGCCGGAAGCGCTCAAAAACGATCCGCGTCTCTTTAGCACGAGCGAACCGAAGGCGACGAGAATCGTCAGTGGGGAAGCGCTCAATCTCTTTGCAGAATACCTGCCGAATCTCTTTGGCGGCAGCGCGGACCTCGCGCCCTCCAACAAGACCGAACTCAAAGGCAAGGGATTCTTCGGAAAAGAGGATCGCACGGGCGCAAACATTCACTTTGGCATTCGTGAGTTTGCGATGGCGGCGATTTGCAACGGCATCCAGCTCTACGGCGGATTCCATGCGTATTGCGCGACATTCCTTGTGTTTACGGACTATCTCAAGCCGGCGCTCCGGCTCTCCGCCATCATGCACCAGCCAGTGGTCTATGTGATGACGCACGACAGCATCGGCGTTGGGGAAGATGGGCCCACGCATCAACCGATTGAGCATCTCGCGGCGCTGCGCGCAACGCCGGATGTGCTGGTGTTCCGTCCTGCGGACGCAAAAGAGACCGCGTACAGCTATATCATGGCGTTTGAGGCGGAGAAGCCTTCCGTACTCGCGCTCACCCGTCAAAGCTTGCCGCAATATCCGGAAACCGGAGATGGCACATATAAGGGTGGCTATATTTTAAAGGACACAAAACAGGGAAAGCCGGACGTGATTCTGATGGCGAGCGGCAGCGAAGTAGAGCTGATTTACAAAGCAGCAGATCAGCTGGAAGCGGATGGCATCAAGACGCGCGTCGTATCCATGCCGTGTCTTGATTTGTTTGACGAGCAGGACGAGAGCTATCAGGAAGCGGTGCTGCCCAGAAGTATTCGCGCGCGCGTCGCCGTGGAGGCCGCGTCCGCCTACAGCTGGGATCGCTATGTTGGGCTCGACGGCACGACCGTTTGCCTCGATCACTTTGGTGCATCCGCTCCGGCCGGCATTCTGTTTAAAGAATTTGGCTTTACGGTTGAAAACGTGGTAGCCAGCGCAAAAGCGAGCGTCGAACGCGTGAAAAACTGGAACAAACCGATTCAGTAACAGCCAAACCAAATACAGGAGGGACTGCCGTTGAACCGATTCTTGATCACAAACAGCGTCGATCCATATGAAAAC
>JAQVML010000249.1 GCA_028703645.1 Eubacteriales bacterium | reverse complement strand
CAACGCTATATCAGCCAGTTTATCGTAACCGAATAAGGAGCCTTGCGGCCTAGCCGCAACTCTTTTATAAACGGCATGTAATCCATTACATGTGCATCAACAAATGGTTGGCGGGAACAAGAGAATAACGGGAGCAGAAATCACAGAGCCGGGAGAGGATGCCGTACATGGTGAAGATTGAAGATGTCGCGCGTGAAGCGGGTGTCTCGGTGGCTACCGTCTCGCGCGTGCTCAACGAATCCTGCGGTGTTCTGCCGGAGACACAGGAAAAAGTTCGTCTGGCGGTAGAGCGTCTCCATTATGAGCCCAACCTATCCGCGCGAAATCTTCGCAAAAACGAGAGCCGGATCATTCTGATCCTCGCGCCGAACTTCTCCAACCCGTATTATTCCAACGTGCTCTCCGGCATTTGCGACGTTTCGCGAAACCTTGGCTACAGCACCTTGATTTATAACACATACGACAGCAACGCGCTGGACGAAAAGCTCGTTACCAGCTTGTTTCAAAAGAACCGTGCGGATGGCATGATTACGCTCGCCGTCAACCGGGACGACTACTGGCTCGCACAATATGCCGAAAAATATCCGCTCGTGCAGTGCTCGGAATATGTAGAGGAAGCGGCGGTTCCGCACATATCGGTCGATAACCGCCTCGCTGCAAAGGAGTCGGTTCAACACCTGATTGTGCAGGGACACAGAAGAATTGCCATTGTCACCAGCACAAACCGGTATCTTTCGAGCACGAACCGCCTGCGCGGCTATCTCGATGCGCTGGAGGAGGCGGGGATTTCGCGGGACGATTCGCTGATTGCGTACGCTTCCGCCGACTACTCGTTTGCCAGCGGCAAACAGGCGGCAAAAGACCTGCTCTCGCTGCCGGAGGCGCCGAGCGCGATCTTCTGTGTATCCGATATTCTTGCGCTGGGTGCGATCGCCTCCGCAGGTAAGATGGGGTTGCAGGTGCCGTGGGATTTGAGCGTAACGGGGTTTGACGACGTCGATTATACAACGATGTTTCACCCGTATCTGACCACCGTCGCCGTGCCCTGCTACGAATTGGGGCGAAGGAGCATGTTGCTGTTGTACGACCACATTACGCAAAAACCGGGCGCGGAGCGGGAGGTTTACCTGCCGCACCAGATTATTTTACGCGAGACGACCGCGCCGCAGGCGCGAACAGACGCATAAATCATTCACAAACAGAATGCACCAACGGAACTTGAACCAAGACATAACAGAACAAAGGGGAACACACCATGCTAAATGTAGGCATCATCGGCTGCGGCTCAATTGCAAGACAGCGCCACGCTGCGGAATACAAACATAATGAAAACACGAATATTGCCGGCGTGTTCGACGTTTCCCGCGAGCGAGCGGAATCCATGGCGGCGGACTTTGGCGGCAAGGTTTATGAATCTGCGGAGGCGCTGATTGCGGACCCTTCCATCGACGCGGTGAGCGTTTGCGTTGCCAACGCGTATCATGAACCGATCACGATCGACGCGCTGAACCATGGCAAGCATGTACTTTGCGAAAAGCCGATGGCGATCACGCTTGCGGAATGCGAAGCGATGTACGAAGCTTCGCAAAAAAACGGCATGCGCCTGCTCATCGACCACAACCAGAGACTGACGCCCGCGCATAAAAAGGCGAAGGAGATCATCGCTTCCGGAGAACTCGGTCGCGTGATCAGCTTCTCCGCCACATTCGGCCACAAAGGGCCGGAGATGTGGAGCGCGGATAAGAGCAGCAACACCTGGTTTTTTAAGAAAAATGCGGCGGCGTTCGGCTCCATGGCGGATCTCGGCATCCACAAGATCGATCTGATGCGCTATCTGATCGGTGCGGATGTGAAAAACGTGTTTTCCCGTATGGCGACGCTGGACAAAAAATTTCCGGATGGGACGCCAATCGAGGTGGACGACAACTCCGTGGAGATTCTCACGTTTGACAACGGCGCGCTCGGCACGGTAACCACAAGCTGGACCCACTATGCCGAAGAATGCAATGCCTCTACTCTCTATTGCGAAAAGGGTACGATAAAGCTCTATCAAGACCCCACCTACTCGCTCCAGATCGTATATGCGGACGGAACGAAGGTCAACTATCAACTCGACCGCATCCAGACCAACGACGACAAGCAGCAGACCAGCAGCGGCACCATCGATCTGTTTGTGGATAGCATCCTCACGGGCAAGCCATCCGTTCTGGATGCGGCGGACATCATAAAATCCATGCGCGTGGTGTTCGCTTGCTTGGAATCCGCTGATTCCGGCAGAATTGTGGATCTATAACACAGGCTCTGCGTTTGACCTAGTCAGCGGACAATTCCCGAATCACTTGTGGTAATAACCAGCAAATGGTTGTTATAAATCAAAAAAGGAGAGAAATCATGAAAAAATTCCTCGCGATTCTTATGTGCGCAATGATGCTGGTTGGCGTCGCGGCGTGCGCGAGCACACCGGCGCCGGCAGCGGTAGAACCCGCCGCCGAAGCGACCACGGCACCCGCTGCGGATACAGCTACGGAAACCACCGGCGGCACCATCTACGTGCTCGGCCCCACGCCGGATCATGGCTGGACCGCGCAAGCCGGTACCTATGCCGACAAGAAGGTTGCCGAAATCAACGCCGAAGGTAAGTATAAGGCCGTCTACATGGCAGCTTCCACCGGTGAAGAGCAGGTTGACCAGGTTCAGACCATCCTTGCAAACGGCGACGCGGTTGGCGTGGTATTCTTCGCTCTGGAAGATTCCGCAAAGGCCGGTCAGGAAGCCCTGATTGCAGCGAACGTTCCGTTCATCTCCTTCGATCGTATCATTGAAGGACCGGACAAGTCCGCCATCCTCAACGCCTCCGGTGATAACTGGCAGTGCGGCGCCGGTATCGCATACTGGCTGCAGAAGAACGGCATGGCGCCCGGTTCCACGATGGTCACCCTCATCGGCGACAACGGCACCGTTTGCTCCCGCCGTCAGGAAGGCTTCGAGCAGTTCCTGCGTGGCGAGATCGAGTACTTCGACAAAGACAAGAACGAGTCCTACAAGACCACCCAGGTCTGGACCCAGGACGAGATCAACGCTCTGACGGCCGACTATAAGACGGTCTGCAACTGGAGCGCGGACGGCGCATATCAGTACCTCGAGCAGAAACTGCCGGAAATCGTCGCCAAGGCGAAGACCACCGGTGGCAACCTGTACATCTACTCGATGGACGATGAAATGACCTTTGGGCTGATGAACCTTCTCGAGGCGAACGCCATCGACGAAGCAACCAAGGCTGACTTCGCAGCGCTGAACGTCTACACCTCCGCCATCGGCGGCATGGCCGAGCTCTATGCGGTCATCGACGGCACCTCCACCCAGGCTGCCACGGCGAAGACCTACTTTGACGGCCTCATGTCCGTCTACTTCTCGCCGAAGATGTTTGAAAACGTCATTGGCTACATGCTCGACTACCTCAACGGCAACTGGGATTACAAAGTTGGCGATGGCAAGTATGAGCCGGTCTGGATCGTGGACGCGAGCAACGTTGCAAACTACGAAGGCTTCACGGGTCATTGATCTGAGTACCAAGCGACACGGTAAGTGAAGACGCGGCTTGTGGGCAATGAGCGCATGAGCAACTGAGTTGACACGACTGCGCATACGGATGCAGGCTTGCC
>JAQVML010000248.1 GCA_028703645.1 Eubacteriales bacterium | reverse complement strand
ACTACGGGACAGCATCCCGGCGGTATCGTCATCGTGCCCAAAGAGGATGACATCCTCGACTATACGCCCATTCAATACCCGGCGGACAAGCGCGACAAAGCGATCATCACGACACATTTCGACTTCCACGCCATGGACGACCGCCTCGTCAAGCTGGATATCCTCGGCCACGACGATCCGACGGCGCTTCGCATGCTGCAGGATCTTACCGGACTCGACCCCGTGACCATTCCACTGGACGATCCGGACACGATGCGCATCTATACCTCCAGCGAACCGCTCAAGGTCGATCTTTCCGCGCTGCACTGTTCGGTGGGTACGCTCGGTACGCCGGAGTTCGGCACGAGCTTTGTGCGCAGCGTGCTGGAAGCCACCATGCCGACGACCATGGAAGAGCTTGTCCGCATTTCCGGCCTGACGCATGGCACGGACGTTTGGCTTGGCAACGCGGAAACGCTGGTTGCCAGCAAGATTGCAACGCTTTCGGAAGTCATTTGCACGCGCGACGACATCATGAACTACCTCATTCTGCGCGGCGTGGACGCTTCCAGCTCATTTAAAATCATGGAATCCGTCCGTAAAGGCAAAGGTCTCAAGCCGGAGATGGAGCAAAAACTGCTCGATAATGACATACCCGCGTGGTACATCGACTCCTGCAAGAAGATCAAGTACATGTTCCCGCGCGGGCACGCGGTGGCTTACACGATGATGAGTTTCCGCGTGGCGTACTATAAGGTGCATTATCCGCTGGAATTCTACAGCGTGTATTTCACTGTGCGTGCGGATTTGTTTGACGTGTCGCTGGCGGCAGGCGGAGCGGATCGCGTTTTGGAGACGATGAAGGAGCTCGACCGCGCGTCGGCGAAGATGACGGATTCCGAAAAAGGCAGAAACAAGGATATCATCACGATTTTGGAAGTTGTGTATGAGATGAACATGCGCGGCATCGAGCTGCTGCCGGTCGACCTGTATAAATCCGACGCAACTAAGTTCCTCGTAGAGGACGGCGCGCTTCGCCCGCCGTTTAACGCAATTCCTGGCGTGGGCACCAACGCCGCGCAAGGCCTCGCGGAGAGCAGGGAAGGGAAAGTCTTCCACACGATTGAGGAGTTTCGCACACTCACCAAGGCAAACAGCGGCGTGATTGCAGCCATGGAGAAGTGCGGCTGCTTTGACGGCATGGAAAAGACGGCGCAGATCTCGTTGTTTTAATTCATCAGAAAGTGCGACTGCTTTGACGGTATTGAAAAGCGGCACAAACATCACTATTTTTTGCAGGGAAAACAAATATGCAAGAATTCTCGCGTTTGAATTAGAAAACGGGTGCAAAAAGCCAATTAAATACGCGTAAACCCCCATATATTGTCAATTTTTCTTGACGCATAACAATAGCTGATATATACTTTTCAAGTAATCCTGCACTCTTATGGTGTGTTCATAATAGATTTGTTTTTTGAAGCGCAAGAGCAATGTGCAATTGGCTCAAATTTTAGATAGATATTATGAAGTGACCGTGCAGAGATGTGCGGTTACATTTTTTATAGATCGGAGAAACATCATATGTGGTGGCTCTACACAGTCATCGGCATCCTGGCGCTGCTCTCCGGTTTCCTCGTTGGTTACGCTTATCGTCGCAATGTTGCAGAAGCAAAGGTGGCAAAGGCGGAGGACGCCGTAAAAAAGCTCTATGATGATGCCCAGCGCAAAGCCGAAGAGATCAAGAAAGAAAAGATCTTAGAAGCGAAAGAAGAAGTATTTAAAATTCGCTCCGAAGCGGAAAGAGAAAACCGCGAGCGCCGCGGAGAGATTCAGAGAAACGAAAGGCGTATTTTTCAAAGAGAGGAGATTCTCGATAAAAAGACCGATTCGCTTGACAAGCGCGAATCTGCCATCGCAACCCGTGAAGCGGAGATTGACCAAGTGGAAGCTTCCGTCAAAGCGCTTCATGACCAGCAACTCCACGAGTTGGAGAAGATATCGAGTCTCTCTATGGACGACGCCCGCAACATGTTGCTTGCCAACGTAGAGCGGGACACGCGGCACGAAGCCGCGATCCTCATTCGCGACATCGAGTCCAAGACCAAGGAAGAAGCGGACAAGCGCGCGAGAAACATCATTACGCTCGCGATTCAGCGCTGTGCCGCAGATCATGTGGCGGAAGCGACGGTCTCCGTCGTGGCTCTGCCGAACGACGACATGAAGGGTCGCATCATCGGCCGCGAGGGACGCAACATCCGCGCGCTGGAGACGGCGACGGGCGTTGACCTCATCATCGACGACACGCCGGAAGCGGTCATTCTCTCGGGATTTGACCCGGTCCGCCGCGAAGTGGCACGCATCGCGCTTGAAAAACTGATTCTCGATGGCCGCATTCACCCCGCGCGCATCGAAGAAATGGTGGAAAAGGCTCGCAAAGAGGTCGACACGACCATTCGCGAAGCGGGCGAAGCCGCCGTACTGGAAGTTGGCGTCAACGGACTGCATCACGAGCTGGTTCGCTATCTCGGTCGTATGAAGTACCGCACAAGCTACGGCCAGAACGTGCTCAAGCACTCCATCGAAGTGGCGCACCTTGCCGGCATTATGGCAGCCGAACTCGGCGCAAACGTAGCGCTCGCCAAACGCGCAGGTCTGCTGCACGACATCGGCAAATCCATTGATCACGAGGTCGAGGGATCGCATGCGACCATCGGCGCGGATCTCGCGAAGAAATTCCGCGAGAACAACGCCATCGTCCACGCGATCATGGCGCACCACGGAGACGTGGAACCGCAGACCGTCGAGGCGATTCTCGTTCAAGCGGCGGATGCAATCTCTGCCGCGCGTCCCGGCGCAAGGCGCGAAACGCTCGAGAGCTACATCAAGCGTCTTGAGAAGCTCGAAGAGATCGCAAACTCCTTCGAGGGCGTGGATACGAGCTTTGCCATTCAAGCGGGGCGCGAAGTCCGCATCATCGTCAAGCCTGATCGTGTCAGCGACAGCGACGCGGTTGTGCTCGCGAAGGACATAGCAAAGCGCATTGAGGCGGAGCTGGAATACCCCGGCCAAATCAAGGTCAGCGTCATTCGCGAAACGCGAACGGTCGACTACGCAAAGTAAGACAAACGAATACAAATCGGGGCATGGTTCGCCATGCCCCGTTTGTTGACGAAACACACATCGTTCAGCCGATTGATTGGATTGGCGAACGAGCATGGAGGTTTAGCATGTTTCCTGTTGCGGACGGGCATTGTGACTATCTCTACGGAGCGGTTCAATCGGGCTATGATCTGAAGAAACCAAAGCGCGATCAGGCGATCCGCTTGGACGATCTGCTCAGCGGCGGCGTCGCTTTACAGTTCTTTGCCTGCTGGATTGACACCGCGTTATCTTCGCCCGCGCTGCATCAGTGCCTCGCGATGACCGACGCTTACGAGCGAATGCTGGCAAACAACAAAGAGCTGGTACCGTTTACGCGCGATTTCACGCCGGAGAGCGGAAAGATTGCCACCGTGCTTTCCGTAGAAGGCGGGGAAGCGGCAGACGGCAGCATGGCGATTTTGCGCGTGCTCTATCGCCTCGGCGTTCGTGCCATGACGCTGACGTGGAACGAAAACAACGAGCTCGCCGGTGCCGCAATGGGGCGCGGAAACAAGGGACTCAGTGCGATCGGGCGCGACATCATC
>JAQVML010000247.1:2316-3665 GCA_028703645.1 Eubacteriales bacterium | reverse complement strand
TTTTCATTCTCGGGTACGGTGTTTCGCCGCCAGGCGGAGGTCAGCAGACTCTTGGTGCAGTTGATGGTTACCTTGATAAACCAGGCTTTCTGGTGTTCCAGACTGTTCCATACGGGCTTTGCGCGCAGAGCCCGCAGGAAGACCTCCTGCACGATGTCGTCCGCGTCCGTTCCGCTCTTGGTGCGCAGAAACGCGAGGCGGTATACCGTATTGGCATACTGCTCAAAGAGCGCGTCCACGTTGTCGGCCGGAATTGGCACGTTTGGCTTGGCCAGCTGTTCCATAAGTGCTTGGTACCTCTCTCTTCCACCCATAACACTCGGCAATAGCGCGTGAGGTTGCGGCGGAGCAGGAAATTTTTATCGTAAGTCGTAATCCGCTTTGGTTTTTGAACCCGTCGCAGCAATGATTCGGGAAGATTGTTCCCGATTGACTGTATAGACAGGATCGTGATTCATTATAGCATATTTGGATAGACGCTTCACCGCAACGGATCGCATTGACAAAACATTTCACTGCTGTGTATAATAGTACGAAATCTAACGTATGGAGGACTCCGATGATTCGCTAAACACCTTGGTATTGATGAATAACGCGGGAGCGGTTTTTTACCGCGCCTAACGTGCTTTGCAATGCCAAACGTGTGATCGAACCATCAACGGGTTCTTTTTTTGTTGCTTGAAGCGAGGATGGGTTCTATTTTCAACCGTCATCGCTTGCGCACGAAACACGTTTGGCCTTGCTGTTTTGAACCATAGACAGGAGGGTTCCTACATGTCCCAAATTCGAGTCAACGACCTGACCTTTCATTATGAAGGCAGTTACGACAATATCTTCGAACACACGTCCTTTTCCATCGACACGAGCTGGAAGCTCGGCTTCGTCGGACGAAACGGACGCGGAAAAACCACGTTTCTCAAGCTATTGATGGGAGAACACGACTATGAAGGAACGATTTCGTCCTCCGTCGTGTTCGACTATTTTCCGTTTCCCGCCGCGGACGCGAGCCTGACGACCGAAGCGGTATTCACCTCCATCGCAGATGCGCCGAGATGGCGGCTGGAAAAAGAGCTGAATCTATTGGAGGTGGAGCCGGACGTGCTGGATCGCGCGTTCTCCACGCTCAGCCCCGGGGAGCAGACAAAGGTGCTGCTCGCCGCGCTGTTTAGCCGAAGCGGGCATTTTTTGCTCATCGACGAGCCGACCAACCATCTTGATATGGAGGCGCGCGCCGTGGTGAGCCGGTATCTAAGCGGCAAGCAGGGGTTCATCCTCGTGAGCCACGACCGCGCGTTTCTCGACGGCTGCGTGGATCACATCCTTTCGATCAATCGCTCGAGCATCAAGGG
>JAQVML010000247.1:0-2306 GCA_028703645.1 Eubacteriales bacterium | reverse complement strand
AAGGCAACTTCACAAGCTGGGAGGAAAACCGCAGACGGCAGGACAACTTTGAGCGCGCGGAAAACGAGCGGCTCTCGCGAGAGATTGACGATCTGCGCACCGCGGCAAAGCGCACGGCGGAGTGGAGCGATCGCGTGGAGCGCAGCAAGATCGGAGAACACGCCCTCGACCGCGGATTCATCGGTGCGCAATCGGCGCGGGTGATGAAGCGCGCAAAGGCCGCCGAACGGCGGCAGCAGAGCGCGGCAAAGGAGAAGGAAAAACTCTTAAAGGATCTGGAGCGAAACGATACGCTGAAGGTGACCCCTCTTCGCCACCACGCGGATATCCTGCTCGAAGCGCTCGATCTTTCGATTGTCTACGGCGAGCGAATCGTGACAGGCCCGCTGAACTTCACCCTGCGTCAAGGCGAGCGCGCGGCGCTGATGGGCCGAAACGGCAGCGGAAAGAGCAGCATCGTAAAATTGCTCACGGGTGATGATATCCCGCACACGGGCACGCTCCGCACGGCGAGTGGACTCGTGATCTCCTACATGCCGCAGGATACGTCGTTTCTTTGCGGAACAGTGCTCGATTTTGCGCGTGAGCACGATCTGGACGAGACGCTGTTTCTAACGATTTTGCGCAAGCTGGATTTTCCGCGCGTGCAGTTTGAAAAGGACATGCGCTCGTTTTCCGGCGGACAAAAGAAAAAAGCGCTTCTGGCGAAGACGCTTTCCGAGCGGGCGCATCTCTACGTTTGGGATGAGCCGTTGAACTTTGTGGATGTGCTCTCGCGCATGCAGATTCGCGATCTACTGCTTGCGACAAAGCCCACAATGCTGTTTGTGGAGCACGATAAAACGTTCATGGACGAGATCGCAACGCGGCAGATCAGGCTGTAGTGTCCGGCGTAGGAGCCTCTTCTCTGGTTGGCTCCTGCGGTGCCGCTTCAGGCACGATCTCTTCCGGCAGCAGATAGAGCTTGATGAGCAGACGATGCAGAAACGGAATCTTGAGGATGCCGAATACGATCAACGTGCCCGTTAGGTTGAGCAGGATATCGTCCACATCGCAACTGCCGCAGGCGAGGAGCAGCTGTAGCGCTTCGATCGCGACCAGGAGCAGCACCGCCGTCAGCGCGAAGACCCAGAGCTTTTGCATCGGGCGAAACAGGCACGGCAGAAACACCGCCATGGGCATAAACAGCATGGTGTTGCCAACAAGATTGCTCAGCGGAATCTCCATGCCGATATAGTCGTACTTGATCGCGTTGATGTAGAGGCGGATGGTCTCAAGCGGATAGAAGTTTGTCATGCGGTCAAAGTTTTTCAGGTAGTCCGCCCGCGTCTGCGCAAACGTGGCATAGTCCACGCGCGAGATGATCAAGGCCCCGAGTAGTACCGCGCAATAGAACACAAACAGCGCAAAGAAGGAGAAGCGAACCGCTTTGCGGCGCTCCTCGCGTGAAGTGAGCGCGCGGGTATAGAGATAGGTGCCGAGCATCAGCGGCAGACAGATACCAACGATCAAAAGAAGGCCGTGCGTTACGTGCCGCATGCCGGTCAGATAAATCGCGATCACCTGCCAAAGCATCGCGGTAAACGCGAGGCTCATCAGGATAATTCCGGCATTCTTTTTCAGGCGAATGCGCCGGGGAGCGCTCGCCTTTTTATCTAATTCGCTTTGCGTTTTTTCCAGTTCAAGATTTTCCATTCGGGTATTATAGCACACTCTAGGAAGCGCGTAAAATAATCTTGCAAAACGGGATTTGCTTCCTTGGTGGGGGTGAAGACGTGCGCGTTTCTTGCGCGCCGGTAGTGCGCGGGGTATAATAAAGCGACGCATCGATTCCCACAATTCTCAATCGAATATTTCAATAGTTGGAGGCAGATCATCATGCAGCATCTTCTCTCAAACGGTCCTCTTTTGACGGAACAAGGCACGCTTGCCGAAGCCGGATATGCCACCTCGCTGGTAAAGACGTATGAGCGCAAGGCGATTCGCGGCGGCGCTGCCCGCATCAAGGAATGGGACTATTATCTGATCTACAATGGCAGATACGGCGTTGCGCTCACGATTGCGGATAATTCCTATATGGGGCTGCTCTCCGTTTCGTTTTTGGACTTTGAGACGAAGACGGAAAAGACCGTCACCCCGATGTTCTGGCTGCCGTTTGGAAAAACGAATTTTCCCGCAAGCTCCGCTTCCGGTGATATCACAAAGAGCATCAAGGGTGCGTCCGGCTCGTTTATGCATGAAAACGGCGCTCGAAGGCTGAAATTCCACCTCGACAAGTTCGACGGCGACCAGTCGTTTGACTGCGA
>JAQVML010000004.1 GCA_028703645.1 Eubacteriales bacterium | reverse complement strand
GCGCTCGGGTCGTGCCTCCACGTTGCCCTATCCTCGTCACCGGCAAAGCGAAGGCATTATATCACAGCTCGTCGCGGACGAACTACCACTAAGCAAATTTTGTACTTGACATGGGGTACACTTCACACGGTTGGTATCAATACAGCGACTGTGCAAAAGTATATCCGAGAGTAAGAAAAGTCTGATCAGATTGAAGGTAGCTTGAGTAAGAAGGAGCATGAGGACCCTTTGAAGGGTGGCAAGTAATCAGCCCACTGTGGCTTGAACGAAGTGAAAGCCAGCGTCTTTTAGGCGCTGGCTGTTTTTGCCCTTATAGGGCTTGATCATATAGTGGTCATGACTGTCGGCGAGAATCGTCGACGCTTATTGCAGGTTGCTTCCCCGTGTGTGCTGGAAACGCTCGTCACCGGCGCGCGACGGATGTACGCCAAAACATCTGCGCTATGCTCATAAAGAATACGACGAGGCACGAACGGATGCAAAAGTCCCTTTGAGAAACCCAAAAGTCACTCATCTCTCGGCGGCTGAGGAAGACGCCCGAATCAGCGCTACGGCGACATCGTTCACGTTTGTACCGGTGGGCCCCGTCATGATCAAGCCGTCTGTTTTCTTTAACGCATGATATGCGTCGTTGTCGGCAAGCACGTCGCTCAGCGTGAGACCGGCAGAACGTAAGCGCGTCAACGTGTCGCCGTCAGCAAATCCACCCGCGGCGTCTGTCGGTCCATCCGTGCCATCGCTGCCAATACTGAAGACCGCAGCATGAGAGAGGCCGTCAAGACCATCTGCCGCGGCGAGCGCCAATTCCTGATTTCGCCCGCCTTTTCCCTGGCCAGTCACATGAACGACTGTTTCTCCCCCTGCGATGAAGGCCAGATTTTTGCCATCCAAGGCGTGCGTGCGAAGAATCACAGCTAGCATTCGTCCAGCCTCGCGGGCTTCGCAGCAGAGTCTGTCTGTGAGCAGAAACGGGATATAGCCTGCACGCGCGGCGGCATCCATGGCGGCGGCGCATAGCTCTCGAACGCTTCCCGTGGTGAGAAACATCGAATCGGGCAGGCGCTTGGGAGTTTCGAGACGCAGCAGTTCCTCGGCCTTGTCCGTGAGCGTGAGCGTGTATTTCGCAGCAATGGCGACAGCCTGCGTGCTCGTCGTCGGATCGGCACAGGTGGGACCGGAGGCAATCTGATCGGGCGCATCGTCCAGCACGTCGGACAGCGCGATGGTCAACAGGCGGGCCGGTGCGCATTGCTGCGCGAACCGCCCTCCCTTGACGGCGGAAAAACGCTTGCGGACGGTGTTGATCTCGCCGATGTCCGCACCGCGCCGCAATAGCTGCTCCGTAACGTCCCGCAGCTGTTCCAGAGGGAGGAGCGGCTTTTCAAACAAGGCGCTCCCTCCGCCGGAGAGCAGAAACAAAACCGTATCGTCCGCAGTCAGCCCGCGCACGGCGTCGAGGGCGGCTTGTGTGGCAAGAACGCCGTTTTCATCCGGTATGGGATGACCCGCCTCGAAGCATTCACAACGGGAGAGCGGGCCACGAACATGACCATATTTGGTCACGACCACGCCGCGCTCGATACGCGTTCCCAGGCAGCCGCAGGCTGCGTTCGCCATCTGCCATGCGGCTTTGCCGACGGAAATCAGACGGATGCGTCCCGTGAGAGAGACTGACTGCAGCGCACGAACAACCGCGCGATCGGGCAGTACGGCAGCGATGGATTCCGATACGATGCGGTCGCAATCCTCGCGCAGCGTCGGTTCCATTCGGTTTCATCTCCTCGCCGGGTTATTGTGCCAAACGACGGCTGAGCACATCCAGATAGGGGTGGTTGACGTGGCAATTCTTCAAGCGGAAGGATTGCATGAGCTTCTCGATCGTCTCGGGACTGTCATCGCGGAACAACGCGGCATATTCCGGCTGGAGAACGCCTGCCGCGTAGCCGGTAAGCAGCGCGTAGTTCATGCATTTCTGGAAGGTGCCAAAGGTGTATTGATCCGACAGTGTGAGCAGCGACATCATGTAGCGGGTGAAATCGCGCGTAACCTCCTTGCCGGGGCATTCGCTCCGCCATGCAGTGAAGTTCTCCGCAGCCAGCAGGCCCTTCATCCGTTGCACCGGAGCTACGCGGGTCAGATAGTCTCCTTCAGGGTCGAGCGTGACCAGCCCCATGGTGCCGCAATCCTTATAGGTCCAAGGCGTCCAATGCAGTCCCAACTCGTTCATCGCACGCAGCTGATCGTCCATGGAGGCCAGACGGTAAGCGTTGTCCTCCTCGCCCGTGCAGTATTGGGCGCCGAATTCGCTGATCCACAACGGTACGTTGTGGCGTGCGGCAAATTGCCAGCCCTCCGTTTCACGGATGTGGTCGATCTGCTTTTCATAATCCCAATAGGCGCTTTCTTCGACGCGGTCGTTGTGAAGCTGCTCATAGGGGCCGGGGTATTTGCCGGGCCCGAAGCTCGAAACGATGTAATCGTGAGCGGTGTAGACGAGGTGATCCGCAAAGGGAGCCTCCAACCCCGCAAAGTTGTGCCCGTAGGAGTCACCCTCGATGAATATGATGTGGTGCGGATCGACCTCGCGGATACTGTCCACAGCCTGATGGATAACCTTGTTAAAGCGGGCGTAGTCAGACTTGAAATTTTCATACATGTTAAAGGGATAATCTCCGCTCCGGCAGTTCGAGCTTGGTTCATTCATCAGCTCGTAGCCGGCCACTGCGGCGCAATCGCGGAAACGCAGGGCGATCTCGCGCATCAAGGCGTAGTAGCGCTTCTGGTAACAGGCGTCCGTCCAAAGCAGCGAGATGCCGCCGTCGTTATCCGAATGCCAGTGTGTATTTTGCCAGCCTTGAATGGCGTGCATATCGAAAATTGCATAAACGCCGTGACGATCACAGGCATCCACGATGTGTTTGAGGCGCGCAAAGCCTTTCTCTTTGTATACAAAAGGGTTCTCATCGTCCTCAAAATGGCGATAATTGATGGCTAATCGGACCGTGTTCACGCCGATGGAGGCCAAAAAGGCGATGTCCTCCTCGTTGAAGAAGTTGTCGAGCATACTGTCGAAAAAACGCTCGCCCCGTTCCTCCCCAAGCGTATTGCGCATGTGCTCGCGCAGCGAGACTTCGGTACCCGGATAACCGTTGATAAAGTTTTCCATGTTCATCCAGCCGCCGACGCTGAGCCCGCGCAGGTAAACGCTCTTGCCTTGTGAATCCACGATTTTGGAGCCATGGGTATGAAGAAATTCCATTTAGCTATATCCTCCTTATTATCAGCGAGCGATCACAGCATTTTGTTGCCCGCCATTTAGGAAGGCGTCCAGATTGTCGAAAACGATCTGCGCCCGTAAAAGCATTGACTCCGCAGTCGCAAAGGCCACATGCGGGGTGAGGAGGCAGTTCGGCGCAGAGAGCAGCGGGTGGTCGGCGGGCACAGGCGGCTCCATCTCAAACACATCCACGGCAGCGGCAGAGAGCCGTTCGTTGCGCAATGCGTCAGCCAGGGCTGCCGAATCGACCACCGGTCCGCGAGCGGTATTGATGAGCACGGCTCCGGGCTTCATCATCGAGATGCGCTCGGCGTTCATCAGACCGCGTGTTTCGTCGGTCAACGGACAATGCAGCGTTACCACGTCCGATTCCGCGAGAAGCTTCTCCAGCGGAACGTAGGTCACATACGCAGGAACGTCGTTCTTGGGGTGACGGCTGTAAGCCAGTACCTTGCAGCCGAAAGCGTGAAACAGCTCGGCCGCGCGACTGCCGATAGCGCCATAGCCAATCACGCCGACGGTATGGCCGCGCAGCTCACGACCCACCAGACCGACCTTTGTGCCGCCCGTGCGGCAGCGATGCGATACCTGCTCCACATGGCGGAAGCAATCCACCGCCATGCCGATGGTAAGCTCGGCCACGGATTCGTTCGAGTATCCGGAGGCGTTGCTCAGCGCGGCCTTCATCTCACGAGCGGCGCTCAGATCCACATGATCGACGCCGGTGAAGGCTACGTCAATGAATTTCAAGTTCTTGCAGGCGCGAATGACGTTGCCGGACAACGGCATATTCGCCAGCATGAGGATATCCGCATCCTTGCAGCGGGAAATCAGCTCTTTTTCATCCGTGCTACGCTCATAGGCGGTGAAGCAATGTCCGTTTTCCGTCAGGCGGGCGACGTAAGCCCCCAGAACCTCCTCAGGGATCCCAAGCGATTCCAGCAGAACGATATTCATTCAAACGATCCTTTCTTTTGACGGGCAGAGGGCGGTTGCGGCCGCACAAGCTGTCACTTTTGCTTTCATTATAATTCTGATGTGCATAGGAGACAAGTTGAAAAAACGTCAACTTTGATGAGCGCGGGGCCGCACGGGAGGGCAAGCGGTCTGTGGGGCTTGCACGGACGGGAAAGGGCGGTCAAACACGTTTGATGAGACGAACCGCGACCGGAAGGGCGCGGGGGAGGAGCGCGGGATGTTGAAGTTTTTTCATATTGTCCGATATGGCTAAATACGGCTATACTTTTGCCATCGAATGACGGAAAAGCTTCTCCTGGCGATTCGGAAAGCAACCGTCAAGATAAAGAAAGGAAGTCTGTCCCATGAAAACGAGGAAGCTTTTGGCGATCACCCTGTGCCTGAGCCTGCTGCTGACGATGTGCGTCATCGGCGGCGCGTCTGCGGAGGACGTGCAGACCATTCGGATGTGGTCGAACGACCAGCATGACCAGAAGGTCATCAACGCCAAAATCGAGGAATTCAACGAGACCATTGGCAAGGAAAAGGGCATCGCTGTGGAGTACACGGTGTACGGCAGCGATTATTACAGCACCTTGGATGTGGCTGTTTCCGCCGATCAGGGCCCGGATATCTTCAAGTGCAACAAGATCGGCAATTACGCCGAGGCGGGCTACATCATTCCTTGGGAGAGCGAGCCGGCGCTTAAATCGCTCGTCGATCGTTTCTCCTTCTACAATGCGCCCGGCTACGGCGAGTTCTTCGACCAGACCTACTCTGTGCCGATCCGTGTGACCACCTACGGCATTGCCTGCAACAACGAGATCTTTGCTGCCAACGGTCTGGAACTGCCCACCACTTGGCAGGAGATGCAGGACGCGGCCCGCGTCATCACGGAGAATGGGCGCGGCCGTCAATACGGCTACGCGCTGGCGATGGGCTACGGCTCCTACCATTACTTCTATGTAACGCTGGCCAACGGCGCCAGCACGGGCGACGAGTACTTTAACCATACGACCGGCAAGTACGATTTCGCTTCTCTGAGCGGCTTCCTGAACCATGTGAAAGCCTTCATCACCGATGGCAGCATGTTCCCCGGCTTTGAGACCATGGACGGCGATACCGCCCGTGCGCAGTTCTCTGCCGGCAACATCGGTATGATCGGCGTCATGTCCTCTGACGTGACCACCTTCAAAAACCAGTTCCCCTGCGACTTTGAGTGGACCATGATCCCCTATCCGGCGCAGGATGCCGCGAACCGCTACAAGGAGCCGGTTGGTGTTTCCATGTCTTATGTCATCGGCAATGCGGCGCAGAAGGGCGGCTACACCGATAAGGTGGCCGAGTTCTTGAACTTCCTGTACTCTGATGAGCTGTTTGTAGCTACCAACGACGCGCAGGTGGATATTTCCATCCTTGGCAACGAGATCACCAGTCAATCCACGAACGCGGACCTCGATCCGAACTGGATCCGGTTCTCCGATATGGATGTATTCTCCATCAAGTATCCGAACCCGGACAGCAACCTGACCATCGAGGGTGACACCTACCAGGATGTCATCAGCAAGATCATCACCGGCGTTATCACCGATGCGGATGCTGCGCTGAACGAGCTTGATGTCAAGTACAACGCGGCGTTGGATGCTGCGGTCGCGGCTGGCAAGGTTAAGCTGGAGGACTACATCGATTCTGACATTGCTGCCAAGATGCAGTGGACCAAGTAAAGCCCCTCGCATGGGTTGCGCCGAAAGCTGGCGTAAGCTGAGCTGAAAACGCGCTTATACTGGCTGTCACGCGCCTCCCCATCGGTTTATGCCGATGGGGAGAGCGTGACGGGCGATACCGAAACGACAGGGAAGGATCAGAAACGATATGATTGCACTTGCAAAGACCAAAGCAGGAAAGCCCTTGCCCCGCAACCGTTTAAGAACGGGCGATCGAGTGCAGGAGGTCTTGATGATCCTGCCAATGACGATCGGCTTTCTTTTGTTTTCTGTTTACCCGATCATTTGGGTGATCCAATGGTCGCTGTTCAACTATAATGGCTTCAGCGAACCGATTTTCCTCGGGCTGGAAAACTTCATTCGGGTATTTACGCGCGATCCCAGCTACTGGAGCGCTTTGGGCAACACGTTTCTCATCGCCGGACTCAAAATGCTGATCGAGATCCCCATGGCATTGATCCTGGCGGTCGTGCTCAATGGTAAGCTGAGAGGCAGCGCCATGTTCCGTGTCGTCTATTTCCTGCCCTCCGTGTTCAGCATCGCTGTGGTCGGATTGATCTTCTCGATTCTGTTCAGCGCGTACAACGGCATCGTCAACGCAGTGCTGTGGGAAACGAATCTGATCGGGAAGAACATCAGTTGGTTCGGCGATAAAGGCCATGCGATGTTTGTTATCATTCTCGTATCGCTGTGGACAACCTTCGGTCTCAATATGATCTATTTCTTGATGGGGCTGCAAAACATCCCCAAGGCTCTTTATGAATGTGCCTCTATTGACGGTGCCTCTCCGTTACGGCAGTTTTTCTCGATCACGCTACCGCTGGTTGCGCCGATCCTTCAGCTGGTGCTGATGCTGAGCGTACTGGGCACCATGAAGATGACAGATCTCATCCTTGTGCTGACCAACGGCGGGCCGGGCGGCACGACCGAAGTCGTGATGACCTATATCTTCAAGTATTTCTTCGCCTATGGCGATAATGCGGCCCGCGACGTGCAATTTGGTTATGCGTCGGCCATGTCTGTGGTGACCGCAGTAATCTTGGGGATCGTAACGCTGATCTATCTACGGATTTCCCGCAGAATGCAGAGCATCGATGAGTGAGGAGCGACGATAGATGAAAAAGTTTGGCTCTATCGCTGGGAAAACGGCGATTTATATCATACTAATCCTCATTGCGATCTTTGCATTGTTCCCGGTGGTTTACATTCTGCTTGGCTCCTTCAAATCGAACAAGGAGATCCTGGTAGGAGGCGTGGAGCTGCTGCCTAAAGCATGGTTGTTCACCAACTATGAGCAGGCATGGAACTTGGCTGACTTTGGACGATTGACCTACAACAGCATCTTTTATGCACTGATGGTCGTTCTGGGTTCCATCGTCGCCTCGATCACTGCGGGCTACGTTTTTGCCCGTGGCAAGACGAAGTTCACCAAGATTGTCAACACCATGGTGCTGTGCTCCCTGTTCATCTCTATCGGCACGCTCAGCCTGTACCCGCAGCTTCGGCTGGCCAAAGTATTCGGGCTGAATGAGTCCTTGTGGGGGCCGATCATCATTCGCGTGTTCGGTATGAACGCCACGCAGGTGTTCATCGCCACCGGCTTTGTGCGGCAAATCTCCCCGGAGATCGACGAAGCGGCGCAAATCGACGGCTGTGGCTTTTTCAAGATCTTTTGGCGGATGATCTTCCCGCTGTGCAAGCCGTTGATTGCCACGACCGGGTTGATGGCCTTCCGCACGGCGTGGAGCGACTATCTTCTGCCCTACGTGTTCACCATTGCGGATCGCACCAAATGGCCGTTGGTGGTGGGCGTAGTCAGTCTCAAATCCAGCGGTGAGGCCGTCTCCTCGTGGAACCTCATGCTGGCGGGCATTAGCATTTCCATTTTGCCGATGCTTGTCGTATACTTATTCTTGAACCGTTATTTCATCGCGGGTCTTACAGAAGGTTCGGTGAAAGGATAAGCCATGTTCTACTCGGTCGCGTTGATGCTCCTGTTCGCAGCGGTGCTGTTGATCTTCGATCACAAAAGTCGTTACTCATGGCTGTTCGTGCTGATGCTGAGCGGGGCCATGATAGCGTTCTTCTTCATGATCCTGCACCTGAACATGTTTGCCAATTATGGCAGCTACGGGGCTCTCAACGCGCTGTACCGACCAGATTGGCAAGTGTTCCAGTTCATCACGTCTCGGGTGGCTGTGCCGATGGTGCTCAACCTCCGTTTCATTAACATGGGCATTGCCATTTATCTGATTGGGACGATGCTGTTCAATTACGCCTTCAGCCGTGAGCTGCATCAGCATGGGGGGAGCCGTCGGCTTAGTCCGGGGCAGATCGTGCTGTTCATGTTGGTGCCGTTGGTAGCACTGGTGCTGCCGGACCCCAGCATATCGACCTGGATGTACCTGATCTATCACAAGAGCAGCTGTCCGGAGCTGATTCGCGGCATCTACCACTGCGTGGAGATCGGTTACAAGCTGCTGGTGTTGATCTTCCTCCTGCGACCTATTGTGATGCTGGTACGCGCCATCCGCAAGACAAACGTGTTCTTTCTGCAACGGCGGTTATGGATGTTTGCGGTCGGCTTGCTGCTTGCCAACGGGATCTTTTTCATCTTTTTCTACACGGGGGTTTGCAGCATCTCGGTTGCGAAGGTGCTGCGCAGCGGCTTCTGGATCTTCGACACGGTGGAAGGCGTGATCCCGCCCATTTACACGCGGGCTTCGCCGCTGATCTTCCTCGTGCTGAGTACGGTGACCTTCATCCTGCTCTCTTTCCGGATGGACGTGCTCGTTACTCCGCTGACGGAACGCAAGATCATTCGCAACATCAACACGCTCAACGAGGTGCTCGGTGAAACGCTGCACTCGCAGAAGAATTTGTTTTTCTCTATGCAGATTCTATTGGGCAAGGTGGAGCGCAAGCTGAACGGGGCCGGGCCGTCGGAACTTCAACGCTTACAGGTGCTGGTAGACGATTCGCTGGATCGTGTGACCGAGATGCTCAGCAAATTGAAATCGATTCGTTTTCAGTATTTCGACAACGATCTGCTGGATATCATCGATAGCGCGGTGTATGAGGTGGCCTTGCCAGAGAGCGTCACGATCTCGTGGGATCGCTCCCGTTACGATGCGCGCTGCACGCGCGGCATGTACGATGCGTATTGTCTGGAGAAAGCGCTGGTAAACGTGCTGAACAATGCAGTTGAAGCCGTAACGATGGCGCAACGCAAGGAAGGCCATGTGCAGGTCGATGTAGATTTCCTTTTTACCTGGATCGTGATCAGCGTAACGGATAATGGCTGCGGGATCACGCGCAAGGATCGAGCTAACATCTTCGCGCCGCATTACTCCGGGAAAAAAGGAAAGATGAATTGTGGGCTTGGCCTTCCATACGTCTATCGGGTGGTCAAGGCACACATGGGTCAGATCAAGGTCGACAGCAAAAGCGGGGCATATACGACCGTCCTCATCCTGCTGCCGTCCGGGAAACAAAAAAAGAAGGGTATAAAGCAGGCTGGATGGCGCACGACAAGGAAGGCGGGTGACTGGGAATGAATCTCATCCGATTGGTGATTGTGGATGACATGGAGGAGATCCGTGAGCATCTGAGAGAGGAACTATCTGTCTTTACCGATCAGATTCAAGTGCTGGCCACCGCGTCCAACGGGAGCGAGGGCGTTCGCTTGGCGGGTGAACTGCACCCGGACGTCGTACTGATGGATATTCAAATGGACACCCGAACCGATGGAATCTGGGCGATCCGACAGATCCATGAGCAGCATCCGGGCATCAAGTGCATCGCGCTGACGATTCATGAGGACGATGAGTTTATCTTCCAGTCTTATCTTGCGGGTGCGTCTGACTATATCATCAAGACGAGAAGCATCGAGAGCATCGTGCACTCCATTCGCGCCGTGGTGGATAACCGTTTGCTGCTGCGGCCCGAGGTGGGCAAAAAGCTCATCGACGAATACCAGAAGATACAGGAAAACGAGGCGCGTGTGCGGGAAACCATGCAGGTGATGCTGAGAATCAATACAACTGAATACGAAATCCTCAAAATGGCATACATGGGGATGTCGTACCGCCAGATCGCACAGCAACGCTACGTGGAGGAAACGACGATCCGTTCCCAGATCAATCACATTTTGAAAAAGTTCAATCAGAAGCGAATGAAAGACGTTATCCATCAGCTGCAGGAACTGCGGATTTTCGATGACGTAAATCGTTGAAGGAGGATGCAAACATGGAATACAGAACGTTTGGCAGGACGGGACTCGAGGTATCTGAAATCGGTTTTGGCGCATGGGCTATCGGCGGCAAGGGTTGGGGCGATGATGTGGTGGACGATGCTTCCCGCAAGGCGCTGCAAGCGGCGTGGGAGCTGGGCATGAACCTGTTTGATACGGCCGACGCATACGGCGACGGTCACAGCGAAGTGCTCATCGGCGAGTTTTTACAGGGCAAGCGGGAGCAGGCGGTCATCGTCACCAAGGGTGGAACGAATTTCCGCTTGCCCGAACGGAGCAAGGATTTCACGCATGATTATCTGATGATGTGCCTTGACGAGAGCCTGCGCCGCTTGAAAACGGATTATGTGGATTGTTATCTGCTTCATGTGCCCAGCAGCGAATGGCAGGACCGGGAACGGGTGCTGGAGACGATGAAGGAGATGAAAGCATCCGGCAAGACCCGTTTTGTCGGTTTGGCCATGTGGGGCGCGACGGATACGCTCCATGCGCTGAAGCAGGATACGGAGCGGGTCATCGATGTGCTGGAGGTTCCCTTCAACATCCTCAACAAGTCCAACCCCGAGGTTGTTGCCATTGCCAAGGAACGCGACATCGCCGTAATGACCAGTCAGCCGTTGGCCAGCGGGATTCTCACTGGAAAATACCAAGCGGGCACGGCGTTTGCCAACGGTGATCACCGAAAGGGATTCTGGTCAGCTGAGCGTTGGGAGAGCGTTGAGCAATCCCTTGCCACGATCAAGCAATGCGCTGATGAGGCCAACATGAGCATGACGCAGCTGGCTTTGGCCTACAACCTGTCTTGGCCTGGCATCAGCTGCGTGATTCCCGGTGGAAAGAACGCTGCACAGGTCGAATTGAATGCGGCGGCCTCCGGTCTGCGAATCTCGGAGGAGCTTCGCAAAAAGCTTGATGCTGTGCCCGGCTTCGTTTATTGATTGGAGATTTTCACGATGAGTACGACGACGCTCGACCATTCCTGGCAGCTATGCCGCTTGGATGATGCGGGAACGAACGGATGGAATGCGCTCCTCCACGCCTTTGATGGCGTGGAGGGCGTTTATCCAATCAAACGATTTCCCATGCAGGTACATGATGTGCTGCTGGAGCAAGGTGTGATCGAAAACCCCAACGAACGCGGCATCAACCGTGACACATGGATTCACGACAAGGACTGGGCGTATCTGTGCCGTTTTCGGGCCAAGACCGGTCTGCCGTCACAGCTGCTCCTTCGAGGCGTAGATACCTTTGCCGATGTATGGCTCAATGGTACGCTTTTGGGCAGCTGCGACGATGTGTATCTCTCATGGCGCTTCGACACGGCAAATCTACTGGCTGAAGATAATCTGTTGATCGTGCGATTTCATTCGGCTCTGAAACGACTGGAGACGTTGAAACTACCGGAGAAGTACCGAGGATTGGTGCCTGCGATCTCTGCAGCGCGTGTCTTTCGCACGGGTTTCCACGACTACTGTGGGCCGTCTCCCTGCTTGATCCGCTGCGGCTTGTACGATCAAGTGCAGCTGTTGCAAGCCGAGCCGCTTGTGTTGACCTGCCTTTCCTGCGGCGTTGAGTACGATGCAGAAAGCGATAGGGGAACCGTCGATTTGACAACGACTTGGCTGGGCGACGGACAGGCCGGGGTGACAGTCGATCTGATGGATGCGACTGGAGCGTCGGTGGCGCACACAGAGTTTTTGGCGCATGGGGGAATGCAGCGCAGCATACTGAACGTGCCCTCGCCGCGGCGATGGTATCCATGGACGCATGGTGAACCTGCCGTGTATACGCTTCGCGTGCGCGGCGGCGGCGATGAGACGGTGCGCATGGTCGGCTTTCGCACGCTCCAGATTGACAAGAAACTGACCCTTACCGTCAACGGACGCATCGTTCGCGCATGGGGCGCGAACTTGATGCATCTCGATACGCTGACAAATTGCTACGATGCGCAAAAGATGCGGCGCATGCTGGATCTGGTCTGCTTGGCTAACTGCAACATGCTTCGCGTCTGGGGCGAGGCCGATCGTCTGCCAGACGCATTCTATGATGAATGCGACCGTCGGGGGATTCTAGTGTGGCAGGACTTCTTTTTGGGCTGTTCGCTATACTCCGAGGAAGAAAGCTTTATGCAGGCTTGTGGTGCAGAAGCCGAACAGCTGATTAGCGAGCGGAAGCATCATCCATCCGTTGCCCTGTGGTGCGGAGGAAACGAGCTGTATTTAGCACGGGACTATCAGCATCCTGAAGCGCCCTGCTTTGGCGAACGGATCGTACGGGAAGTCTATCCCGCCGTATGTCAGCGGTGCGATCCCAGCCGATTGTACTATACGTCCTCTCCCTGCGGCGGCGCCTTTGCCAACGATCCACAGATTGGAGATACCCACGGCTACACGCATCTCTGGTTTGTGCCGGGCCGACGTTTTCCGCGGTTCCTAAGCGAAAACTGCCGCGTGTCTGCGCCGACGTACCGTAGCATGCTGCGAATGATGAAACCCGAGGAGCTTTGGCCGGCCGGGTATCATGCTGGGATCACTCGCGAGCAGCCGTATGAGTGGCCAGAAAGCTGGAACGCGCACACACCCAACGAAGGCTGGCGCAAGCTTGGCCCTGTGGAACGTTACGACGATGCGCAAAATGCGCGGCAAATGGTGGAGCGCACAGCCCGGGCGCATGGCGAGTACATCCGCGAGCAGGTCAGCGATTTCCGCAGGGGCTATGCGGGCGATGAACTCAATGGAAACCGACAAACTGCCGGACACCTGCTGTGGCGGTTGAATGATAACAGCAATGTGATCTCCTTTGGCGTTGTGGACTATTTTTTAGAGCCGGGACATGCTTTCTATGAAATGAAGCGCTGCTATGCGCCGCTATTCGTCAGCGTGGAACTGAGCGACCATGCGTATGTCTGGGTCACGAACGATTCTGCTGCGCCGGTTCGTGGACGTTTGCAGATTTCGCTTTTCCATCTGACGGAGAACCGAACGACGCGGGAAATGGAGCTGCCCTTTGAGGCGGAGAGCGACGACTCGCGGGTCATCTGCTCGCTGGATGCGTGGGGACAGTTCCGAAAAGAGAATGTGATCTGGGTGCGTGCAATAGACGACAGCGGCAACTGCATCAGCGAGACAATGCAGCCCTGCGATATCGAACGGAGATTGCCGTACCCAACGCACACGGGGCTCAGCATCACATGCTGCGGAAACGAGCTTGTACTGCGCTGCGAGCGTTACGCACGCTGCGTGGAGCTTTCGGGCGACGAGAATGGAGATTCATTCGGCTGGGTGTTCGAGGATAATTTCTTCGATTTGATTCCGGGCGAAACGAAACGCGTCAAGGTGCTGGGAGAGCACCGGAGCGGAGAAATCACGGCTTGCGCTGTCTATGATCGTCAGACGGCGTGTTGTGTCTTTGAACGGGAGGAGCAATGAGCATGCGGGAATACCTAACGGAGACCCTTCACACTCCTGTGCGCTGCGTCTGCGATGTGATAGTCTGCGGCGGAGGCACCGCCGGCGTTGCGGCCGCGCTTTCTGCGGCGCGCTGCGGCGCGGAGGTCGTTCTGATTGAGCATAATGGATACGTGGGAGGCACGCTGGTCAACGGCGCGGGGCCTTTGCACAGCTTTTTCAATTTGTACAACGCTTACCCGGAGACCGGTCGCCATCAGGTGGTGCGGGGGATCGCGCAGGAGCTGGTGGATAAGCTGGAGGCCAGAGGGCAATCCCCGGGCCATATGGAGCAGCGCAGAGGCGGCGGCTATGATTCCGTCATCACGCTGATCGACTGGGAAGGCTGCAAGGCGCTGATGCTGGAGCTGCTTGAGCAAGCGGGCGTTCATCTGCTGCTGCATACGGATGCTGTCGGCGTGACGAAGCAGGGAGACCGCATCGATGGGGTGATCATTCAGAGCAAGTCTGGGCGTGAACTCATCCGGACAAAGACCGTGATTGACACAACGGGCGACGCGGATGTGGCCGAGCTGGCAGGCTGTGAAACGGAGAACCGATGCACGACGACGACCGTCGGCATGCCGTTCAGCATGCAAAACGTGGATATGAAGCGTCTTCTCGCTTACCTGGAGGCGCATCAGCTCATTACTCAGCTGGTCATAGGCGAGGAGCAGACGCCCGGAAACGAAGCCATTCGTTTGGGCTTCGATTTGAAAAAGGTACCCGAGTTTACGGAATTCATGGAACGCACGGGGGTTTGGGGGCCGTTGGGTTACGCGTTGCATACAGGAGAATTTACGTACATCAATGCGGCCAGCGTGCGCGCCGTGGATGCGACGGATGTGGAAGTGCTGTCTCGGGCGGAGGTCACGCTACGGCTTCAGGTCGCTGAGCTGTCACGCATGTTGATCCGGTACATCCCCGGCTTTGAGCACGCTTATGTCAGCTGGACGCCAAACAAGATCGGCGTGCGCCTGACGCGTATCGTCCAGTGCGAGCATGTGATGACCCTTCAAGAGATTACAGAGGGCGCGCGTTTCCCGGACGAAGTGT
>JAQVML010000246.1 GCA_028703645.1 Eubacteriales bacterium | reverse complement strand
TGGAATCGTTTGAGACCAAGGACGACGTGCTTGCGGCGATCGCGCCTGTCGATGTCCAACTCATTCCCCCGCAGGAGAGCGAGTTGACGGGCGTGGTGCGCGCCTGCATGTTCCTTGGTACCCATTATGAAGTGACCATCGGCTGCGGTGAAGAGGATTGGATCGCCTACTCCGCGGAGTACATGGAGTCCGGCGAAGAAATCGGCATTCATGTTGCCGCAGACAAGATCGCGGTGAGCGCAAATGAAACAAACTAACGCGCAAGGGCTGAAAACTGCAAAAGGCATTCACATCCGCAGAAGTGTGTTTGCCTATCCCTATGTCGTCTGGATGGCGGTGTTCATCGTCGCGCCCATGCTGCTCATCCTGTACTATGCATTTACCAGCGACGGCGGGTTCACGCTGGAAAACATCGTTCAGGCGGCCAGCTGGGATAACCTCCGCGTGTTGGCGGACTCGGTTCGTTTCGCGGTCTATACCACGCTGTTGTGCCTGCTGCTCGGCTTTCCGGTCGCTTATCTTCTCTCACAGATGAAGAAGACGACCGCCGCCCTGCTTTCCGTGTTCTTCATCGTGCCGATGTGGATGAATTTTCTTCTGCGTACCTACGCCTGGAAAGTGCTCCTCGGTGCGTTTACCAATATGCTCTATACTGAGAGCGCGGTGCTTCTTGGCATGGTCTATAACTTTTTGCCGTTTATGATTTTGCCGATCTACACCACGCTGATCAAGCTCGACAAGAGCTATCTTGAGGCCGCGGCGGACCTAGGCGCGAATCCGACCAAGACGTTTCTCAAGGTCGTTCTTCCGCTCTCAATGCCGGGCATCATCTCCGGCATCACGATGGTGTTTATCCCCAGCACAACGACGTTTGCCATCTCGCAATTGCTCGGCGGCGGCAAGACGATGCTCTACGGCGACTTGATCTACATGAAATTCATCACGGAGCAATCCTGGAACACGGGCAGCGCGCTCTCCATCATTCTACTTGTGTTCGTGCTAGTCTCCATGACGTTTATGAAGAAAGCCGAGCGCAAAACCAGCGACGAAGGAGGCGGAAGGCTATGGTAAACCGCCTGAAAAAGTTTTTCTCCGGCACGTACCTCGGGCTAATGCTCGTGTTTCTCTACGCGCCGATCCTGATTTTAATCGTCTACTCGTTTAACCAGAGCAAGACGCTCGGTAACTGGACGGGCTTTACCTTCGACTGGTATGTGCAGCTGTTTCGCACGCCGGAGATTACGGACGCGCTGGCGGTCACGCTCTCCGTTGCCGCGATCTCGTCCATCGTCGCGACGGTGCTCGGCACGGTTGCTGCCATCGGCCTCCACGCAATGAAGCGGCGCGATCGCTTGCTGCTGGAAAACATTTCGCAGTTGCCGATGGTCAATCCCGATCTGGTCACGGGCATCTCGCTGATGCTGCTGTTTCTGTTCGTGGGCGTTCGAAACGGATATGTACGTCTCTTGATTGCGCACATCACCTTCAACCTGCCGTATGTGATCTTCTCGGTGTTGCCGAAACTGCGGCAAAGTTCGGATATGCTCTATGAAGCGGCGCTCGACCTCGGCTGCACTCCGATGCAGGCGATTCAAAAGGTGGTCATTCCCGATATCATGCCCGGCATCGTCTCGGGATTGATCATGGCCTTCACACTCTCGCTGGACGATTTCGTGATCAGCTTCTTTGCCGGAAACGGCGTGGATAACCTTTCGATGTATATCTACGCTTCCGCGCGCAGAGGCGTGAACCCCGCTCTCTCAACGATCATATTCGTGCCGGTGGTCACGCTGCTGTTAATCGTCAACCTCAAGAGCATTCGTGAGGAGCGAAACGCCGAGTTGCAACTGAAGAAAGTCGGCATGAAGCGATAATCTGTAATTCGTTCATTTTCGCCGCGATCGGCGTTATAAAAAATTGATGTTTACCATTACACCAGGAGGAAACCAAACATGAAAACATGGAAAAAAATCGTCTGCCTCGCGCTTGCCCTCGCGCTGTCGCTCTCGCTGTTCGCCTGCGGCGGCGGCAGCGGTAAGGTCACGCTGAATGTGCTCAACTGGGGCGATTATATCGACCCCGAATTACTGCGCCAGTTTGAAGACGAAACCGGCATCTCGATCAAGTATACAACCATGACCAGCAACGAAGAGATGCTCGTCAAGCTCGCCTCGGCGGACAATATCTACGACGTCTGCTTCCCTTCGGACTATTTGATTGAGAAACTTGTTTCGGAAGACCTTCTCTACCCGATCAACAAGGCGAACATCCCGAATTTGAGCAATATCGACCCGCGTTTTCTCGATCTTTCGTTTGATCCCGGCAACACCTACAGCGTACCGTATATGTGGGGTACCGTCGGCATCTTGTATAATACGACCAAGGTCACCGATCCGGTCGACAGCTGGAACATCCTTTGGGACGAGAAGTATGCGGGCCAAATCTTGATGTATGACAGCATGCGCGACACCATCGGCATCACGCTCAAAAAGCTTGGATATGACATCAACACCCGAAACGAAGCGGATATCTTAGCCGCGCAGGAAGCGCTGATTGCGCAAAAGCCGCTCGTGCGCGCGTATCTGACCGACGATATCAAGATGGAGCTGATCAACGGCAGCGCCGCGATGGGCGTGGTCTACTCCGGCGACGCGGTCTACTGCATTTCCGAAAACCCCTACCTGGCCTATGTCGTGCCGAAGGAAGGCAGCAACGTCTGGTTTGACAACATTATCATCCCCAAGACCTCCAATCACACGGCGGAAGCAGAACAGTTCATCAATTTCCTCTGCGACGCAAAGGTTGCCGCGCAAAATTCGGACTACATCGGCTTCTCGACGCCGAATGCCGCAGCGCTCGCGCTGATGGATCCCTCCTATGCGGAAGACCCGACCTATAATCCCCCGCAGGACGTGTTGGATCGCTGCCAGATCTTCCAAGACCTCGGCGACTTCGTCAAGATATTCTCGGATGCCTGGACAAAAGTCAAAGCCGCATAACAACGCAAGATGCACAAAGAGCGGATCGCATGCGATCCGCTCTTTGTATTGATGTTTGCTTCTCGGCTTATTTCGAGGCCTTGGCGAGCTCGTCCACCGCGATGGCTTCCAGTTCCTCGTTGCTCATCACCGTCGTACGGCAGGCCTCATAGAGCGTGTCAATGTGATCCTTGATGGCGGAGACGACCGGATTGCGCTTGTCGATGTCGATTCCCATATGCGTATTCATCCAGTATGCGATGCCCGCGGTACCGCTGTGCGCGTCCACCATGACCTCGGCGGGACGGTTGAGAATCTTTCCCGTGTTGAAGATGCTATAGATCCGCTCGTCCTTGAGTAAGCCATCCGCGTGGATACCCGCGCGGGTGCTGTTGAAATTCTTGCCGACAAACGGCGTCATCGGCGGAATCTCGTAGCCGATATCCTTCTCAAAGAAGTCCGCAATCTCCGTGATAGACTCCAGGTTCATGCCGTCCGTCGTGCCGCGGAGTGAACAATACTCCATGACCATGCCTTCCAGCGGACAGTTACCGGTGCGCTCGCCAATGCCGAGCAGCGAGCAGTTCACGGCGGAAGCGCCATAGAGCCAGGCTGCGGCGGCGTTGGAGACCGCCTTGTAAAAGTCGTTGTGTCCGTGCCATTCCAAAAGCGAACTCGGCACGTTTCCATAGTGGCGTAAGCCG
>JAQVML010000245.1 GCA_028703645.1 Eubacteriales bacterium | reverse complement strand
CCATTCAGGAGAAAACGCGATGAACGAAAAAATCCTGCGCGATTATTATGAAAAGCGCGGCTTTTCCGCAAAGGAAACGGACGAAGCCGTCGCCTAGGTCAGCGAGTTGCAAGTTTGGCTGGAAGCGCGCCAACAAACCCTGAACACCGCCACTCGCGAGCAGATTCGCGCTTATCTGGACGCGTTCATGGATGAGCGGCGAAATACGCCGGAAGCGTTGCTCGCGCTCGCGCGTTACTTCAACCTCATCGGACGAAGCGAACTGTATGTGTACTTTACCTCGCTGCTGGGCAGCGCGGGCGTTATCGACAGCATTCGGAATCGCCTCGGCGAGTTGACGCACAGCGCCGAAGCGCAGGCGCTCATCGGCAAGGTTGCCCACCCGCCGCTTGGCGCCGATCCGGTCGATTTTCCAGCGTTCACGCGCGCGCTGATGGAGCGGCTGGAACAAAATCTGCCGCGGGAAACGCTTCGAAACGCGCTCGCCGGCAACCATCATCAGATTCCGGCAGAGGCATTTACGCAAGACCGCGCGCTCTACCGCTCTTCGGAATCGATCGATGCGTTTCTTCGCGCCAGGCATGCGCGCCAGGTAGAAACGCTGCAGCGGCACTGCGACGACGGCACGGTTTGGTTTGAACAGATCATCACGCAGGAAGTGGTCGACTATGTCGCGCAAAATCAGGAGATTTTCTCCGCCGTGCGTGAGAGGGATACGCTTTATAACACAAAGATTCCCTATGATCCGGCGCGCTATCTGGCCGCCTCCGATCCGATCGAAAAGCGTTATCTTGCGTGCCATTGTCCGTTTGTTCGGGAAGCGATTTTAAAAGGAGAAACGCATATCTCCGGCGAGTGGTGCTATTGCAGCGCCGGGTTTGCCAAGCATCCGTATGAAGTCATACTGGGGCGAGAGTTGCACGTTGAGGTGTTGCAGTCCGTGTTGCGCGGCGATCCGGTCTGCCGGTTTGCCATTCATCTTCCCGCAGACACGGACGAATCTGTCATTCGTTAAAAACAAGGAGCACATTCCCCCTTGCTTTTTGATTATTTCTTTATTGAACAGAATCTACCGTTTGCCGTTACTCCTCTTCGTTGGCGCAAGGCTCCTCGTAATGATAGGTAATCCTGCCCTTGCCGTTTTGCTTGGAGCGATACATCAATTTGTCCGCTTGCGACAGCATCTCTTGATAGGTGCTTTCGGGCCGCATCTGCACCACGCCGAAGCTGCACGATACCGTAACCGTGTCGTTTAAGGACAGTTTCGAGATTGCGGACTTGACACGATCGAGCAGCAGCACCGCATTTTGGAGCGTTACGTTTGGCAATAGCAGCACAAATTCGTCTCCGCCCCAGCGCGCAATGGTGTCCGAATTGCGCAGCTGCGCTTGCATCAGTGCCGCGATTTGCTTGAGCGCAACGTCGCCCATCGCGTGCCCGTAACAATCGTTGATGCTTTTTAAATTATCGACATCGACAAACACCAAACAGAGCGGAAGGCTCTGTCTGCGGCAAAAATTCATCCAGCGATACGCTTCCTCTTCTAACCTTGCGCGCGTCACGGCGTTTGTTAAATAATCCTTTGCGCTGGTCTCCTGCAGGCTTGTCTTGGTCATAAACTCCTTCTGCGCATATTGTTCGGTTCCCAGCGTCCTTACAGCGGACATAACGATTGCGAGTATTACGTAGACCATCGCCGCGAAGAAAGATTTGAGCGGCACATCTTTGATGAAGAAGTAGGAGAACGTAAAGAACGCAATCGCACCCGTGATGGAGAGCGTCAATATATTCTTGCTCCGGTTTGGCACGATATAGATTGCAATTACCGTCAAGATCATGCCCATGGATTGAATCATGAAATCCGGTGATTCATAGAGCCACAAGACGGCTAGATACAGCAAGATGGCGGCTGCTTCCAGTATCGTCACTAGCGCGGCAAAACGGGCAAATGACCGAACCCGTTGCAGTCTTCGAACCGACAGGATTAATAAAATAGAAAAACAATAGCGCGTGATCGCGACGATCATGCGCTCTTTTTGTCCTTGAATAAACATTAAATCACAGATCAGAAAGATAAAATTGCCTATGCTGGCTATCTGCGCGTACACATGGATGTTTCTCTGTGCAGCGCCTAGTTTTGTTGCCTCAAATTGAAGACGCGACTTCTTTCTTGCTTCAGCCGCTGACTTTGCTTCCTGATCAGACACAATCATTCACCCGTGGAATGCATCGGTTTTAAATTTGAATAAAATCCACTGCGGAAAACATGATGCACATATGCAATTATTTTACACGAAATAGACGCAATATCAAGCTTAATGCACTAAATATATTCATGATTAGCGTCTGCTAGCCTATTCGCAAAATTAATGTCGAAGTATTTTGTTAGTTAGGAATCGAAATCGCACCGATCCCACCTCACCAAACCTTCACAAACGATCGATTCGTCTTTTTCCGTCAATTACCACACGTGGTATGACTATAATGCGAATCAAACCCTTTTCTCGATCAGAAACCGCGTTAACCACGATTACGTGAAAAAACATCCAATCTGCATGTCTCTTTCGACTATTTTTGCACTCTCATATGGTATATGTTACCATACAGGGTATGCGCAGACGGATCGAATAACACAATATTGCGAAATGATGAACAGACTTTGACTGCCAATTTCAGGCGGTTTTCGGTCATTTGAGTCCGCCTTCTTCTGTTTCTTGTGGGGCGCGCATCATTTGCCAGCAAAGAATCCCAACTCCGATCCCAAGCACGAGGTCGCCGATGCTCGCAAACCCCAGCGGACGATCCGCGGAGCCAATGCGGATGATATCCCCTAGAAATGACAAGCGTGTCGTCGCCTCCATCAAGCGGTAGGCATAGATGCGCCCATCGGCCAACTGCGTGAGCCTCTCTCCCGCGGTGCTCAGCAAGGAAGCGGAAACCGGCATGCACCCGCCGTTTAAAACGATGACCAAAAAGTTAAACAGCGTTCCCGCAAACGCAACCAGCGGCCAAACGGGCCGCCGGCGATTGACAAATAAAAACAGGAACAATAGACCATATTGGAGCAAGGCCACCAACACCGCGCCTGTTTGCGGCGCCAGCAAAAACGCTGCCCCCGCCTTCAGCACATATGCCGCGATCGGTAATAGTATGCCCTTAAGCGTATAGTGAAATACCCCGCGTGGTGACCCGCCGGATAGCAGTCCAACGATGAATCCGATCGCCGCAAAGCCAAGCAGTATCATATCGTGTACAGCAGCAGTTTTTCCGCTTCCTCCGGGCACAGGCGCGGCTCGATGGCGAGAAACGCTTTCACGACCTTCGGGTCAAGCTGGGTTCCGGCTGCTTCCTCCAAAATTTCCCGCGCGCGTGCTTTCGTCAACCCCGCGCGATAGGGCCGGTCGCTGATGATCGCATCATACGTATCCGCGACGGCGAGTATCGCCGCGGAGAGCGGCAGCCCGCCCGAAGCCGGGCCTTCCGGCGGATAGCCGGTTCCATCAAATCTGCGATGATGGTAAAGAACCGCGTCGGTGACGACCGTCGGCAAATTGATGCTTTCGATGATGCGCCTGCCGACGACGGGATGCTGTTTGATGAGGTCATACTCCTCCGGCGTCAGCGGGCCGGGCTTGCGAAGCACCGCGTCCTCGACCCCGATCTTGCCCGTGTCGTGCAGCAAAGCCG
>JAQVML010000244.1 GCA_028703645.1 Eubacteriales bacterium | reverse complement strand
AAGGCGGCCTCGCCATCTACGGCGCGGTGATCGGCGGGTTTCTCGCGGCGTTTATCTTCTCCAAGGCGGCAAAGTTTCCGTTTCTCAAGCTGATCGATCTCGTGATTCCGAGTTTGATTCTGGGTCAGGCGATGGGCCGCTGGGGCAACTTTATCAATCAGGAAGCGTTCGGCGCGCTGGTGACCAACCCCAATCTGCAATTTTTCCCGCTGGCGGTCTATATCCAATCCCTTGGCGAATGGCATCAGGCGACGTTTTTTTACGAAAGCTTCTGTAACAGCATATTGCTCGTAATCACGCTGCTGCTGGGTCGCAAAGGCGTGAAGGACGGCACGCTGCTCGCCACCTATTTCATCGGCTATGGAACGGTTCGCGCGGTCATAGAGGGCTTGCGCACGGATAGCCTCTATCTCTTTGGGACGATTCGCATTTCGCAGTTGCTCTCCGCGCTCTTGGTTCTGGTCGGCATCGCGCTGCTGGTGCTGATCAAAAAAGGAATCATCCAGACGAAGCCTTACGACGGAAAATATTGCGTCATCCGACCGGAGGAACCGGCGGAAAGTAAAGAGAAGTAAATAAATGAGAGAGCGGTTGCCCGCTCTCTTGTTTTATTCCTGCTTTTCCAGCTATTTTTGCCCTTGCAACACATGCCATGCTTTCAAGATTGCCGTTTGCGTTTTGCCATCCGGCACGTCTCCGCGCAAGACCTCTTCCACAAACTGTTTCAGCGGACGTTCCTCAACATTCAAAAACTCGTCGTCGTCCGGGTTCGTGGCGCGAAATGTCATATTCCTTGCGAGAAACAGGTGAATCTTCTCGTCCAATATCGCAACGGACGGATAGAACACGCCGAGAGACACAAACTCCTCCGCTTCATACCCCGTCTCTTCCTGCAACTCCCGCCGCGCGCAAACCAGCGGGTCTTCTCCCGGATCGAGCTTGCCCGCGGGAATCTCCAGCATCACGCGCGCAAATGGATAGCGATACTGGCGCACCAGAATGACGTTTCCCTCTTCCGTGACCGGAACGATGGCGGCCGCGCCCGGGTGGCGAAGCACCTCCCGCGTTGCCGATTTTCCGTTTGGCAGGCGCACCGTGTCGCAAAACAGATGCACCACTTTTCCGTGATAGATCTCTTCGGAAGAGATCTTCTCCTCCGTCAGTTCGTGATCCTGTAAAAGCATATCTGCTCTTCCTCCCGAAAAAAGATTCTTTACGATTGTAGCACAGGTTATCAAAAATGGACACCTCAACAATCCACGTATCACATTACTGTTGCGCGTTGTTTGCCGTATCGGTATAATAAAGATAACGGTAATCATTACAATTCTTTCGGGAAAGGAGCAAAATTCGGTGCGCATTGGTTACGCCTGCCTCTGCCTTGCGGTAGAGGGGACACAACTTCAAACCTGCACGCGAAAGTTTGCCACCCCTGAGCGACTTTTGTCGCTTGCGGGCGAGAACTTAGGCGCGCTGGAACACATGATCGACTACAACATAGCAAACGGCATATCGATGTATCGCATCAGCTCCGATCTCGTGCCGTTTGGCTCCAGCTTGGCCTCCGCGTTGCCTTGGGACGAGCTCCATGCCGAAAAAATTGATCGCATTGCGAACAAGATTCAATCGAGCGGCATGCGTGTTTCGATGCATCCCGGGCAATACACCGTGCTCAACTCGCCGGATCGCGACGTTGTAGACCGCGCAATCGCGGATTTGCGCTATCACGCGCGGCTACTCGACGCGCTGAGGCTCGACTCCACGCACAAGATCATCCTCCACGTCGGCGGAAAATACGGCGACACACCCGCCGCGCTATCCCGCTTTCAAAGCGTCTTTCGCGATTTGGAGGATTCGATTGCCGGCCGCCTCATTCTGGAAAACGACGGCAGCATCTACCGAATCGACGAGGTGTTGGCGCTTTGCCATCGCATCGGCGTCCCCGCAGTCTACGACAACCTGCATAATGCAATCCACCCGACGGACGCGACCAAGAGCGACGCTTACTGGCTCTCCCTCTGCCGCGAAACCTGGCGCGAAAAGGACGGCGCTCAGAAGACGCACTATTCCCAGCAACACCCGAATAAAACGCGCGGCGCGCACACGGATACCATCGCGATTGACGCGTTTCTGGACTATTATCACCGTCTTTCGGATCAAAAGCCGGATATCATGTTAGAAGTGAAGGATAAGAACCGCTCCGCGATCAAATGCATCCTTTGCACCTCTCCCGCCAACCAGCATTTGCTGGAAACCGAGTGGGGCCGGTACAAATACAGCGTGTTGGAGCGTTCTCCGGCAGACTATCAGCAGATTCGAACGCTGCTCAAGGACAAGACCCGCAACCAAGCGGTTACGTTTTACCAAACCGTCGAGCGCGCGCTCTCGTTGCCGGAGGATAGAGGCCGCGCCGTCAACGCGCTGGAGCATGTTTGGGGCTATTGTTCCGATCTGGCAACGACCGCCGAGACAAGAGCCTATCAAACGCTGCGGGACGATTACCTGCGCGGGAGTGTTTCGCTAGAGAAAGTCAAGCGCCTGCTCTACCGCTGCTCCAAGAAATATCGGCAGGACTACCTGTTGGGTTCCTATTACTTTACACAACAGTAAGACAAAAAAATACAAAGGAGGCTACTCATATGGAATCGCGTTCTGAATCCAAATGGCTCAAGTGGGTCATGCTGCTCGCACTGCTCGCGATGCTCACGGTCAACGCGCTCTCTTCGATCCTGCCGATCAATGGTGTAACCCCGAAAGAGGTATCCGATCGGTACCCGAACCTGTTCGTTCCCGCGCCGCTGACGTTCGCAATCTGGGGCGTGATCTACATTCTCGTGATTGCCTACACGCTCTATCAATTCGGGCTGTTTCGCCGCCATGGCGAGCATGTGAACCCGACGCTGCTCAACCGCACGGCAATCGTATTCACCATCTCCAGCTTACTAAACCTCAGCTGGGTCATCGCCTGGCATTATGGCCAGCTCGTCATCTCCTTCGTCCTTCTCGTGCTGTTCTTGATCGCGATGATCGACATGCGCCTGATCATTCAAGCGCAGGAGCCGCTCTCCATGACGGAAAAATGGTTCGTTCGCCTGCCGTTTTCGGTCTACTTCGGCTGGATCACCGTCGCCACCATCGCGGGAGCCGTCGCGCTCCTGGTCGGCAGCGGGTTTGGCGGGCTTGGGCTCAGCGAAGCCGTTTGGACGATCCTCGTCCTCGTCGTGGGAGCCGCGATCGCAATCGCGACCGCGCTGCGATTTGGCGATATTCCGTATCTGCTGGTGTTCATCTGGGCGTATTCCAACATACTTTCCAATCATCTCTCGCCCGGCGGCTTTGCGGGCCAATACCCCGGCGTGATCACGACGCTCATCCTCTTGCTGACGGCGTTTATCGCGGTGATCGTTCTGCTGATGATCCGGCAGACGAAAACCGTAAAAACATAACCGGATTGGGTGCATCCTATGTTTCAGCACAAGCAACCCTTTGATACGTTGATCGTTGGCGGCGGAATCGCGGGGCTGACCGCGGCTGCCTATTGCGCCAAAGCGGGGGGTTCGGCGCTGGTTTGTGAGCGCGGGCAAACAGTCGGCGGACTGGTCAATTGTTTTTCGCGCGATGGCTTTGTATTTGACGCAGGCATTCGCGCGCTGGAAGACTCCGGCGTGATTACGCCTATGCTCCGCTCGCTGGGCCTCTCTCTTGAGCTGGTCAAAAACCAC
>JAQVML010000243.1 GCA_028703645.1 Eubacteriales bacterium | reverse complement strand
ATGAACGAAAAATCGACCACAGCGTCGATCTTTCTCAGCAGGTGATCCGGCCTCACTAATAAGTCATATGTCACCAGTTCCAGCTGCATTTGTTCCGATTCTTTGCGCTTCAACATGTCGTTTCCCCCTCGTGCTTTTATACTATATAATTCGACATTTGCACCTCTTTTCCTTTTGGTTTTTTCTTCTTTTTTGCAAAAAAAATGCCCATCGGCAGACTTTGTCGATGGGCTGAAGGCTGCCGTTCAGGCAGCCTTTTTGGATCAATCGTTTATTTCGTTGGCACAGGCGTTCCGGTCGGAACCGTCGTGCTCGCGGTGATGTATTTCGCCGCGGCGTAGCATTTCACGCCCGTGGACACCACCTGAATGTAATAGAAGTCGTCCGTCTTGAAATAGATCAGCACCGAGTCACCCTTGACGACCTCGCCGATGGGCGAGTTGTCCGCCGTGCTGGGTACGCTGCGGAGCGCCAGCTTGCTCGCGCTCACGGTGCCGGGGATCGTTCCCGCGATGGCCTTGGGCGTTGGCGTTGCGTTTTCGCCGGGCAGCAATCCCGCCTTGTCGACAAACTTCGCCGCGATATAGCCCACGAGGTTTTCTTTGACGATGCGAACGTAGAAATAATCTCCCGAAACTTCGTAAACCTTCAACTGTGTGCCGGAGGAATACTTGCCGAGAATGCTATAGGTCTGCGCGGGGCCTGCGCGGAGCACAACACCACTGGCGTTGAGCGTTCCATCCACAGCCGCGGCAATCTGCGCTGCGGTCGGCGTCTTGGTGGCAGGTTCGGGCGTGTCGTCCTGCTTCGGCGTCACGGTCTGTGCACTGGCAGGCTCGGTGGTCGGCTGCGTTGTGGCGGGCGGCGTAGACGGCGCGGGGGTTGTCTCACCCACCGGCACCAGCGACGGCGTTGGTGTGTTCGTCTGAACAGAGTTACTGTTTAGGTTTCCTTGCGGCTGCTCGCTGCCGTCATTACGCATCGACCAGACAATGAAATAGATGCTTACCCCCATCACAAGTATAATGATGGCCAGCACAATATAACCAAGTGGCGTAATGCGCACGGTTCTTCTCTTCATGATGCCCTCCCAAAATGGATCAGCGCTTCGATTCAATCAGCGCAACAAGACCTGATGTAATATCTATGGACAGTATATTGATTTTGGCTATCTTTTCAAGTAGTTTACAGGAAAAAGATAAAAGAGTTACAACCTTTTCCAATTGATTTCACTTTTTAGTATCCCTCTTATGCCAAAGTTGGCAAAAGCTTGTGTCAAGTCCACTCCAGCGTTAACCCGACGCCGACTTCGACGGTCTCCATTGCGCGGACAAACGCGCTCTTAACCGCGAGGCTGGTGCAGTGCGCAGGATACGCCAGCTTGACGCCCAGTTCACCCAATGTGCGAATGGTTTGATCCAGCGCGTCGCCCGTTTCAAACAGATGAAATCCGCCGAGTACGCCGCAGATATGCGCCTGCCCCGTCACTTGCTTTGCATACAAAACGGTGTTGCAAACACCCGCGTGCGCACAACCCGTGACCACAAACACGCCATCCGAAAGCGTCAGCGCGAGGCTCGAATCATCTATGAGCGCATCCGCCTCCCAACAGCAGCCGCAGGCGGCGGAGCTTTCGCCAATCGAGCGATCCTGTTCAAACGGATAGACGCGCGGAATTTCGCCAAGGAACATCACGTGCTCGCTGACCGCGCCGGGCTTGGTGAACAGCCGCGGCTGCACCTGCTCCGGCAATTGATCCAGCGCATACGGCGAGCCTGCCATCTCGCCCCCCACCCGCTTGGGCAGGAGCGCGCCAGAGTGCGCATAGAGGCGAACCTGCTGCGAAAAGCGCGCAAAGAATGCGGGCAGTCCTCCCGTGTGGTCGTTGTGCCCGTGTGAGAGCACGATGTCTGTCACGCGGCCCAGATCGATCCCCATCCGCTCGGCGTTTTCCAGAAACACATCCGAATATCCCGTGTCGAGCAGGATCACGCGATCCCCGTCCTCAATCAGATAGCAAACCGCGGGTTCGCCGAGAAAATAGCGGTCGATATAGGTGTGATTATCCACCAAAACAGTCAGTTTCATGCGTGTGCCTCCCAAAACCTGCGCGTACCGTCCAGCAGCGCGCGAGCGATGTCATATTCATATTGTGCGCCAGATAACAGCGCCGATTCATCCATGCGATAATGCGGATTGTGGTGCGGCGCGTCCGTTTTGAGCGCGGCGTTTCTGGTGCCGAGTTCCACAAAGAAGCCGGGTCTGCCTTCCAATAAATAAGAAAAATCTTCTCCCGGCATGATGACGCCGATGGTCTGCATCCGTTTTTCGCCAAAGCGGGCGGCAATCACACGCTCCGCCTCCGCGGTGAGCCGAGGGTCGTTGACCACGCTGGGGTATCCCTCCTGCCAGTCAACCTCCGCCGTACAGCCATGCGCCTCAGCGACGCTCCGGCTGATGTTTTTCACCTCGCGCTCGATCATCCGCCGCGTTTGCTCGCCAAACGAGCGGGTGGAAGCGTTAAGAATTGCTTCGCTGGGAATGATGTTATAGGCCGTTCCCGCGTGAAACTCGCAAACAGAGACCACGGCGGGTTCTGTGGCGGCGACGCGGCGGGACACGATGCTTTGCAGCGCGAGAACAATCTCGCTTGCGGCAAGCAGCGGATCGGCGCACTGCTCCGGAAACGCGCAATGCCCGCCGCGACCCGCGACTTTCACCGTAAAACGGTCTACATTGCTGGTCAGCACGCCGCGTTTGCTCGCAAAGACGCCCGTATCAAAACCGCTCGAAAGATGCAACCCGAATACCGCCTCCACATTTTCGAGCACCCCCGCGTGAACCATCTCGATCGCACCGCCAGGTGGCAACTCCTCCGCGTGCTGAAAGATCAGCCGCGCTTCGCCGCAAATGCTCTCGCGGTGCTCGCACAAGAGCTTTGCCAGTGCAAGCAACATACTCGCGTGCCCGTCGTGCCCGCAGGCATGCATCACGCCTTCGTTTCTGGAGCAATACGGCAGGTCGTTTTCCTCCCGCAGGGGCAGCGCGTCGATATCCGCACGAAAGGCCACGATGGCGGAATTGCCCGCTTTTGTGCCAAAGACGCGAGCGACTACGCCCGTATTCGTCGGGCGAATGATCTCGTCCACACCGATTGCACGCAACATCTGCTCCAACCAGCGCGTCGTGTTGATCTCTTCAAACGACACTTCCGGGTTTTGATGCAGGTGCCTGCGCCATGTGATCAGATCGGACTCCATCGCGGCGACTTCGGGATCAAACATGTGACTCATCTCCTCGCGGTCTCGTTAAAACTGCTCCGCCGAAACGGGTTTCTCCGGTTCAAACGGCGTCACGACCCACTTGATGCAGCCGTCCTTTTGATTTGCGAAAATGTCGTACCCCCGCATGATGTCGTTCAGCGGCGCGCGGTGCGTGATCATAAGATTCGTGTCGAGCCTGCCCGCCTCGATGAGGCGCATGATCTCGGAGCACCGGCTCGCGTCCACGCCTCCGGTTTTAAACGTCAGGTTCTTGCCATACATTCTATGTAGCGGGATCGTCTGCGCCTCTTCGTAGAGCGCGACGACGACCACACCCGCGTTGGGCCGCGCCGCCTGCCACGCAAGCTCAAACGTATTCTTCGCGCCCGCAACCTCAAACACAACGTCCGCGCCGCGCCCATCGGTCAGCGCGCACACGGTCTCAATCACATCCGCGTGTT
>JAQVML010000242.1 GCA_028703645.1 Eubacteriales bacterium | reverse complement strand
GATTTCTTAGCTTTCACGCAATATTCCCGGCATTTTTCTTGACACGGCACTTGCAGGTGAAGTAGAATTGTTCCATATTTGAATCTGGTAATACCATATACACTATACAGGAAAGAGAAAGATGAAGGATGGGCTTTTCGAAGATCAACGCTATGTCACTCACGGATCTCTTCGTCCAGCAAGTCGAGAACATGATCCTCTCCGGTGAACTGGACATCGGCGAACAGCTTCCCTCGGCAAGGGAGCTCTGCGTGAAAATGAGCGTGAGTCGCCCCGTCATTTCCGCTGGCATCGTGGAGCTGGAGAAAATGGGTTTTGTCGAGATTCGCCCGCGCAAGGGTGTGTTCGTCAGCGACTATCGCCGCAAGGGCACGCTGGAAACGCTGGTTGCGATCATGCGCTACAACGGCGGGGCCATGCGCCGCAGCGAGGTGCAGTCCCTGCTGGAAACACGGAGCGCCCTAGAACGCCTCTGCGTTCGCCTCGTGATCGAGCGCGCATCCGATGAGGATTTGGCGTCGCTTTCCCCGCTACTTGAAAACATTAAAAACGCCTCGGACGGCGACGAGGCGGCAGAGCAGGTATTCCGTTTACACCACGAGATGGCTGTGCTGTCCGGCAACACGCTGCTGCCGTTGATGTACTATTCGTTCCGACCGGAGAGTGTCCACCTCTGGTCGATCTTTTGCAAGGGCCGAGGCATTGATGCGATCTACGAGATCAAGCGCAAGCTATATGAAGCGCTGCTCGCGCGCGATGTGCCGAACGCGCAATCACAGACGGACGACATTATGGAGTGTGCAATCACAGACCTTTCGGTCTACTGCGTATAGCCGCGATTCCCATTGTTTCTCCAGCACCCGCTATCCGCATATAGGCAATCACGCGACTGTATGACTTCGCGAGAGTTTCACCAAAAAAGCAAATGGGTACCATTCGGTGTCCGTTTTAGTCTGTCAAGCAACCCCGTTCAGTCAAGCCGAAATGGGATTCTTTGTTAAACTGAACAAAACGACTGCCTTCTTGGCAATCGTTTTGTTTTGCGTTCTTTCATGCAAATAAGTGTATTCATACTTGGTGGCGCGTGTGCATCAATCGTATAAAAACCCCGCAACGCCTTTCTGCATAAATCGCAGTGTCATCCCTGCTATCGATTCAGGTGATTCAACCGCACCGTCCTTTAACCATTCTTGAAACAGGCTGACACATCCGGCAATGCTGAACGTGCGTAAATAGGCCTTCACCTTCGTGTCTACTTCAAAGTTATTTCGGGATGAAATAATCTCGGATAACTCCAATATGTCTTTTTGAAAAGCAAAGTCACAGTTTTCGCTCAGCAGCGCTTTAAACAACTCGACATTTTCTTTGGCATACTCCAGGATGCTGGTCAACATCTGCTGGGAAACCGGCAGTGCCCCCTCTTTCAGCACCTGTTTCTCGACATGTCGTCTCATGTTTTCATAGACCTCCGCCTCGATCTGGCTTAGCAAATCGGCCGGGTCGCGATAATGCGTATAAAACGTGCTGCGGTTGATGTCGGCTAGCTCGCACAGCTCCTTTACGGAAATGCTGGAGATATGCTGATGCTGGAGCAGACTGACGAGTGCGTCACTCAGCAGCTTCTTTGTATATCTAACGCGTCTGTCTGTCTTTGACGGATTCATAATCATACTCCTGTGAAAAATTTGTGGATATCCAACACGCCTTGCTGATCTTGTCCGCTTTCTGACGTTCAGTTGGTTTCTGTTGGTTGCAATCCAACACAGTGTCCATTATAATACGCTTTGTCTGAATTTTCAACAGTAAGGAAACGAACAAACGATATGGATCGAATCGCCAACGGAATCGTGCGCCATAAAAAAAGCATCCTCATCCTATTTATGATCATCGTGGTGCTCAGCGCAATACTGCAAAGTTTCGTCCGCGTGAACTACAGCATGATTGATTATCTGCCGCAGAACGCGCAGTCCACAAAAGCCATCGAGATCATGCAGAATGAATTCTCGCAGGCGATCCCCAACGCCAAAGTGATGATTCGGGATGTATCGATCCCCGAAGCGCTGGAATTCAAAAAAGCGCTGGCGTCTATCGATGGCGTAACCGAGGTGATTTGGCTGGACGATGTGTTGGACGTCAAAAAACCGCTCGAAATCGCCAACACCGACACGGTTGAAGCCTATTACAAAGAGAACAGCGCGCTGTTCTCCGTCGCGATCGAAGAAGGAAAAGAGCAGTCCGCCTGCGACGCGATTTTAAGCATAATCGGAGAGGATGGCGCGCTCAGCGGCGATGTTCCGAATCAGGTGGCGGTACAGAGAAGCTCGCAGAGCGAAACGTCTTCTACCATTCTCTTTCTGGTTCCGATCATTATCGTCCTGTTACTGCTGTCGACCACATCGTGGCTTGAGCCGGTGCTGTTTCTTGCTGTTATCGGCGTGTCGGTGGTCATCAACATGGGTTCAAACGCTTTTCTGGGGGAAATCTCGTTCGTGACCAAGTCCGTCACGCCTATCCTTCAGCTCGCCTGTTCGCTGGATTATGCGATCTTCCTGCTGCATAGCTTCGCGGAGAAACGAAAAACGTATGCGGACGCGAGTCTTGCTATGAAGTACGCAATCAAGGAGTCTATCTCCACCGTTGCCGCCAGCGCTGCTACCACATTATTCGGGTTTCTCGCGCTGATATTCATGCGGTTCGGCATTGGCAGCGACCTCGGATTAAACCTCGCAAAAGGGATTGTATTCAGTTTTCTTTCGGTGATGGTCTTGCTTCCGGCCTTGACTCTGCTGCTTTATCGGTGGATCGACAAGACGCAGCACCGCGCCTTTATGCCAAGTTTTAAAAACGTTTATCGAGTTATTTCAAAAATCGTGATTCCGGTCGTCGTTCTCGTTGCGCTGATTCTGGTGCCCTGCTATTTGGGTCAGGAACATGCGCAGTTTACCTATGGCATGGATTTTGAGTCGGATTCCTCTAAGCGAATCGGCCGGGATGCAGCCGCTACCGAAGAACTCTATGGTAAGTCGACAACGCTGGTCCTGCTCGTGCCGCGCGGAGACGTTGCCGCCGAGAAAGCGCTCTGCGCCGAGCTCGCGCAAATCAACCATATCACCGGCGTCGTTTCTTATACAACCAGCGTCAGCTCGGCGATTCCTTCGGAATTTCTGGATGAGTCGATCACCGGCAGGTTTTACTCTGCACATTACGCGCGAATCATACTCAGCGCCGACACGGAATCCGAAAGCGCAACCGCTTTTGCAACGGTAGAGGCCGTAGAAAGCGCGGCGCATTCCTACTATCCCGAAGGTGTGTATATGGCGGGACAGAGCGTCAATATTTACGACATGCGCACGGTGCTGACGGCAGACTTCGCCCTCGTTACGCGAATTGCCATCATCGCGATATTCTTTGTGTTGCTCTTTACATTCAAATCGCTGGTATTGCCGTTTATTCTGCTACTCACCATCGAAACGGGCATCTGGATCAATCTGGCAATCCCCTATTTTAGCGGCACCAGCATCGGCTTTATCGGCTATCTGATCATCAGTTCCGTTCAGCTTGGCGCGACCGTGGACTATGCCATACTGCTGACCAACAATTATACCCGAAGTCGACAGCTGTTACCGAAACGTGAAGCGATTCATGAGGCGGTAGGCCAATCGTTCCGTCCGATTCTTGTTTCCGCGTCCATTCTGGCTGCCGCGGGCTTTACTCTGGCGGGTACGTC
>JAQVML010000241.1 GCA_028703645.1 Eubacteriales bacterium | reverse complement strand
ATGATTGGAATGCCGAAGCCTTCGTACAGCGTTGGAAACGCGAACAGGCTCGCCGAAGAATAGAGCCGCGGCATGTCCTCGTCCGCCACAAAATCTAAGAATCGAACATCGCCCGCGTGCCGAATGCCCGCCATCGCGGCCTCGCGATCGAACTTCCAGCCGTATTCTCCCGCCAGAATGAGTTGATAAGGAAAATCCCCCTGCTCTTTCGCCAGATCAAACGCGCGAATCAAGCGCGCAAGGTTTTTACGCGGGTTTGCGTTGCCAACAAACAGAATATACGGTTGCGTCAACGCATATTTTCCCCGCACCTGTGCCAGCGCGACGGGGTCATTTACGCGTGTATAGCGCGCATTTGCAGCGCAATAGACCACATCGATCTTGTCTTCGTCGATGTGGAGCAGCTCGACCATTTCATTTTTGGTAAATTCGGAGATGGCGACATAGCGCGCCGCTTTTTTCAGCAGATAGCGGTATTGCAACCGCCAGATCAAAACACGGGAGAATTGATAGACGTCCGGCATTCTGAGGAGCGCCAGATCCGTCACCACGGGCACCACGCGGCACGATTTTGGTAAAAAGAGCGGCACCTTGGAGTCCGTCGTGAGCAGAACGCTGTCGCGGCAATACTTTTTGCCGAACAGAAAGCTCTGAAACAAAATGCGCAGTATCCCCTGCCGATGAGAATACGGCGAATAAGACAGCGTTACCCGCTCTCCCACCGGGGCAATCGCCGGGCTGTCCTGCGACAGCACGATTCGGCAATCCCTTTGCGTGAAAGAAGAAAAGCGAACCAGCAGTTCTGATATCAGAACGCCAATTCCGGAACTGTTTTTCTTAAAAGCCAGCGCGTTAATTACTACGTTCATATACCCCAAACCACATTACCTGTAATATTAGTATACTACCCTAAAATCGGTTCGTTTTCAAGTTGGTCGCGCAAAACGAATGTTTTCATTCTGTACAGGAATCAAACAAAGGTTACACATGAGCGAAATAAACAAAATAGCACGCTCTCATTTGATCCGGCAAGCTCGATTCACGCTTCTGAAAACCGAGCGCATGAATGATGCGAGATTCGTTCGCGCGCCATTCGTCATGGCAATAAGACACCCGTATTATAGAGACTTGCTGCTACGCGGATGCGTCTTTTGTGCGACAAAAATGTAAACATGTGATCTTGTTTTCTGGCGTTTGATGAAAGAGCCGGATGACCCAATTTCAGCGCATTTTGATGCGACAGCTGACGAAAAGCAGCAGTACAAGTGTAACTGTTTATTATCTGCGCAATACTTGTATCCGCGGTTTTGTTGTGCTAGAGTGAAGAAAATTACCACGGGGGAATCATGTATAAAGTCTTACGATTGACGGCGGCGATCTTACTCGTCTCGCTTGCGCTGCTCACCACCCTGACCGGCTGCGTCGGTATGATGCGTTTTGTGCTAACACCGACGCCAACGCCGACGCCGGTTCAAACCGCAACTCCGACCATTGTGCCAACACCCACGCAGACGCCGAAGCGCACGCCGAAACCAACGTCCACACCAACACCAAGCCCAACGCCGGAGGTAACCCCGCAGGCCAATCTCGATTCGTTTGTCAACGGTGAAAGCGATGATTGCAGTTATCGCAGCAGATTCTTTCGAATTGGTTTCTATGTTCCTTCCGATTGGGCGGTCTATTCCCGCGAAGTTGTCAATGACATCAATGAAATTGGAAGCGATATCACCGACCCGGAAGAGATTCGCCTGGAAACCATCGAGCGAATCAAGACGGATGAGACGGTTGCAGACTTTATCTCGTTTAATGACGATTCCAGCGGACATGTCTTCGTATTTGTGCTGGATACGAGCGATTTTATCCGTCCGCTGGACACCGAACGGAAAGCGTTGGATTATTTTGAGGATACGATGCTTGGGCCGACAAGTACATCAACCAAAGGCAACCTCGAAAAGATGGTCATCAATTTCGGCGGGGTAGATCACCCGGTCTTCCGTTATGACGTGTTCGTCGGCAGAGAAAAGCGGCTGGGCGCAACGCTTGCAATCAAGCGCGGAACAATCTTCGTACTGATTCAAATAGAGGTTCCGGAGGAAGATGACATGCAGCATATCTTCCACTCGTTCTATTCGCTGGATGAATCCTTGCCCCGCTGAATCAGAGACCCGTGGATTGGGCGCATTGACAATCCCGCAACGCGGGACTAGAATGAGCTCGAACGCAAAGAGTAAAAATTGAACCGAAACGGAAGTGACGTATCGTGTCCTATCATGGTGCCCGAACCGGTGTGCCGGTCGACTGGAGCGACCCGGAGCAAGCCACGGCGCAGACAAAGATTGACGTGCTTCGCAACATGGTCTCCCATAACCCCATGTCATATTCGGAAAAAGAGGAGCAGGTTCGCCGCCACCTCGCGCAAGAGCTGCACCAGGCGGAACAGAACACGACCGAAAAGGTCAAAGAGCCGCATAAAAACTGGGATATCTAAATCGCTGAATACAACAAAAGACGCTTCCATTGCGGGAGCGTCTTTGTTTTGGAATGATTTATTTCACAAATGAGGGGACAAGCGCTTCGAGAATCTTGACCACCTTCTCCATCGCCTCTGTGGTGATGAATTCATACCGCCCGTGGAAGTTGTGCCCGCCGGTGCAGAGGTTCGGGCAAGGCAGGCCCATGTAGCTGAGCCGCGAGCCGTCCGTGCCGCCGCGAATGGGCGCGCAATACGGCGTAATGCCGACCGACTCCATCGCGCGCTGTGCTTGCTCCACGATCTCCATCGGTATCTTGGATTTCATGTTGTAATAGGTATCTTCCATCTGGAGGGAAACCGTTTCCGTACCGTATTTGTCGTTCATATAGGCGCAGACTTTCTCCATCAGCGTCTTTTTCTGCTGGAATTTCTCCGCGTCGTGATCCCGCAGAATATAGTACATGTAAGCATGATCGACACTACCTTCCAGCTTGTCAAGGTGGAAGAAGCCCTCGTATTCATCCGTGCAAGCGGGGTTCTCCAATCGCGGCAGGAGCTCGTGCAGCTCCATCGCGACCAGCGCCGCGTTGACCATGCGCCCTTTCGCGCTGCCGGTGTGTACGCTGACGCCGCGAATGTTGATCTCCGCGCTCGCGGCGTTGAAACACTCATAGTTGATCTCGCCCATCGTTCCGCCATCGATCGTATAGCCAAAGTCCGCGCCAAACGCGGCTACGTCAAACAAATCCACTCCACGGCCGACCTCTTCGTCCGGCGTGAAGCCGATACGGATTTTGCCGTGTTCCGGCGCGTCCGTGCGCAGCATATGCTCGGCAAACGTCATGATCTCCGCGACGCCGGCTTTGTCGTCCGCGCCTAATAGCGTCGTGCCGTCCGTGCAGATAATCTCCTCACCGATGTGCTCAAGCAGCGCGGGAGACGCCTTGGGCGAAAGCGTGTAGCCGTTGCCCATGTCGATGTCTCCGCCGTCGTAGTTCGGGGTCAACTGAGGCTTTACGTTTGCGCCGGTGACGGCGTCCGCGGTGTCCACATGCGAAAGCAGACCGACCACGGGAGCCGACGTTGTCATATTGGCGGGGATCGTCGCGGTCACGTAGCCATGCGGGTCGAGCGCAACGTCGCTGGCTCCGATGGCGACGAGCTCGTCGTGCAGCAGGCGGCAGAGGACGAGTTGCTTATCGGTGCTGGGGATTTTGTCTACATGGTGTTGTGATTCGGTGTCGATCTTTACATATCGCAAAAAGCGG
>JAQVML010000003.1:5468-14994 GCA_028703645.1 Eubacteriales bacterium | reverse complement strand
TTCGGAGGTATACGATGAAAACCGCCAACTTAACCCCACATATCAGCTGCAGCCCGGATGATTTTGCCAAGACCGTATTGATGCCCGGCGATCCTCTGCGCGCCAAACATATCGCCGAAACGTATTTAACAGATTACGAGCTCGTCAACAATGTCCGCGGTGTGCAAGGCTATACCGGATATTTCGATGGAAAGCGCGTTTCCGTGATGGCCAGCGGCATGGGTATGCCGAGCATGGGCATCTACTCCTTTGAACTCTACAATTTCTTTGGTGTGGAGACCATCATCCGCATCGGTTCGGCGGGTGGCATGCATCCCGATCTGAAGCTGTTCGACATCGTGCTGGGCCAGGGCGCCTGCACCAACTCGTCTTATTTTTCGCAGTTTGGCATCAGCGGCAGCTTCGCGCCCATCGCGGACTATGCAACCCTGCGCCGCGCGGTGGACGAGTGCGAAAAGCGCGGTCTCAACTATAAGGTAGGCAATCTGCTTTCCAGCGACATGTTCTACTCCGAAAAGGGGATCGACGGCACAATGGAGTGGGCAAAGCTCGGCGTGCTCGCGGTCGAGATGGAAGCCGCGGCGCTCTACATGAACGCGGCGCGCGCGGGTAAAAAAGCCCTCGCCATCTGCACGATTTCCGATTTGCTCATCGGGGGAGCTGTCACCACGTCCGAAGAGCGCCAGACCGCGTTCCACGACATGATGCAGGTCGCTTTAACGATCGCGGAATAACGCCGCTCTGGATAAAACAGGGCGGATGCGTTAAGTAGCATTACTTTATTTTGACGTACTGCTATATGTTTTTGAAAGACTGCTTGATTTGTTCATAAGCTATCGACGCAAAGGATTCCCCGGGCGATTGCCGGGGAATTTTTTTCGTTCTTATCCAACTGGCGGTAACTTTATGTCATTTCATATGGATGCTTGTGAATTTCCTGTTGCTTTTCCAAAGTGTTATTGATTTTACACAATGGCGGGATTAGTATTAGCTGACTATTAGCCCTACTAGGTGTTAAGAATTTGCCAGCCGTTTTTGGAAAGGAATCCCTATGCGACACAAGAAACCGTTGCCCGGAATCCTCGTGATCCTGCTGGATTTATTGGGTATCGGCGCCGCGCTCGGTATTTTTTACCTCTTCACATTCGTCATCAGCCTCAGCGACCATCAGCCGCTGCAAAATATCGTCTCCAATACCACCCCGGCATCAACCGCAGTAATTGCCACGCCGGAACTAGATGCTTCCGCTCAAAATGCAACACAGGCACCGGAAACCACACCGTCCCCCGTTCCCGGTGATTTTTCGGCAACCTTTGCTTCGGCAACGCTGGATACCACAAACGCAGTCGGCAACTATGTGGACGATAACCTGAAGATCGTGATCAGCGAGCATCACACGGATAAAGCGGTCTTCTTCGTGGCCGATTTCTGGTTACGGGACATCCACTCGTTTCAAACGGCGTTTGCGCGCGGCAGGTTTAAGGGTGGATACGCCATGCCGGACGAGATGGCAAGCAAAGCCAATGCAATTCTCGCGATTTCCGGCGATTCCTGCGGGTCTTCCACCGATGGCATCGTCATCCGCAATGGAGATCTCTATCGCGACTCAAAATCGGGCGATGTTTGCATTCTCTATTTGGACGGCACGATGGAATCCTATTATGAGGCGGATTTTGATCTGGATGCCGCCATTGCCCGCGGTGCCTATCAAGGCTGGTCATTCGGGCCAAAGTTGATCGACAACGGTCAAATCCCGAGCAGCTACAACTCAACCAGCATCATCATCAACGATCGCGCGCCGCGCGCCGCCATCGGCTACTACGAACCCGGACACTACTGCCTTGTCACGGTCGATGGGCGGCAGAGCGGTTATTCCAGCGGAATGAATCTCGACGAGCTGTCGCAAGCCATGATCGACCTTGGCTGCAAGGATGCCTATAACCTCGACGGCGGTCAATCCGTCATGATGATATTCCAAGGTCAGCTCATCGGCAAGCCCTACAAGGGCGGAAGAGTCATCAGCGACATCATCTATCTGGGCGAACTCTCATAACGATTCGTCCGCAACGACAAGCCTGAACCACATCGATCAAATCCGGTTGATGCCGTTCATTGGAGGGAATGATCCCAATGAGAAAATTACGAACGGTTTTAGCGCATCTTTCCATCATATTCGCGGGTGTGTTTATCACGCTGACCATTCTCAACCAATACAATCCCGCTATGGGGTTTTTAACCAGCGCGACCAGCGGGGTGTTTATCGTTTTGTTCTGTCTGAGCGTGGTTGCGCTCTCTGCCGCGACCATCATCGAAAACCGCCGCCACGCCAAGCACATGCAGCAGCGCGCGGAGGAAGCGGCCCGCTGGAAGAAGATCAGCAGCAGTAATCCAAGGTCATCGCAGAGATAAGAATCATTCTCTCGATCATCAACCCTGTTCCTTTATAACAAAACGCCGCAGAATCACGGCGTTTGTTTTTTTGCTTAGTTCGCAGGATTTTTACCGCCTGAGATTTACTCTGACATTTCCCTGCGATAGAAGGTATAATGCGCAGACTGCGCAAAGCCGAGGTCATACAGCACGGCGAGGAACGGGTCGCTTCGCTGAATCATCCATTCCATCGCCTCGATTGGGTCTATGCGTATTACGCTTAGACGCATGGCCTCGATCAAAAGCGCCTTTGCCAAACGGTCATCTTCGGCATGAAGGCCGCGAACATGCGCCACGCGCTCATAACAACGAGTGAATACCGCGCCGATGATGCGCCCGTCCCGACGCGCGGTGACGATGAGAGAATCCACCAGAGAATGCTCCAAATCCTCTGCGCTCCAACGCGAATCGTAAAACCAGCTATCGTGCAGCGGGCCGTATTCTTCGAGGGTTTCGCGCGTCACCATGCGAAGCTCCAAATCGCTCCGGTTCTCCTGCGCAATCTGCGCGGGCAGCGGGTGCCGCATGTTGAAGCGATCATCCTGCAAGCGAAAGCCGGAGCGAGTCAGCTTTTCACGAAAGAGGGTGTGTTCCCCCGCAATCCCCGTTTCGATCTCATAGCCCGGAAACTCTGCGAAAATCTGGCGAAGAAACGCGTTGGCGGCGGTTTTAAAGTTGCCCCAGGAATAGAGCGCGATGATCAAAACGTAATGCTGCTCCTCCTCGATAAACAGGCAGCACATGCCTTCCAGCACGCGCTCCCGCCAATAGCCGTAGGCGCGCGTGGCGTCGCTCTCCATCGTCCAGGACAGTGTGTCTTTGATGTCCTCCTCGCTTTTAAACAACGGGTAAAACTGATACGCCGGATCCTGCGAAAGCGGCCAAACCTTCGCGCAAACCTCTGGAACGCACCTTTGCGGCAGATCTTTTACCATACAATCCTCCCGAACGTTCAGCGCTTAAAAACAAGATGCGCGTGCCAGACAATCTGAACACGCGCATGCGCTTTATTGGGTTTTTACATCTCCATGTTTGCCGTTGTTCTGGGGAATGGCAGCACGTCGCGGATGTTTTGCATGCCGGTGACATACATGATGATTCGCTCGAAGCCGAGGCCGAATCCCGCGTGCTTGACCCCGCCGTATTTGCGAAGCTCAAGGTACCAATCATATTGGCTCAGATCCATGCCCAGCTCCGCAATGCGCTTTTCGAGCACATCCAGCCGCTCTTCACGCTGGCTTCCGCCAATGATCTCGCCCACGCCCGGCACCAGAAGGTCCGCCGCGGCAACGGTCTTGCCGTCGTCATTCATGCGCATATAGAACGCCTTAAAGTCCTTGGGGTAATCCGTCACGAACACGGGGCATTTGTAGATCTGCTCGGTGAGATACCGCTCGTGCTCGGTCTGCAATTCCAGTCCCCAGCCGACGGGGTATTTAAACTCCGCGCCGCTCGCCAGAAGCTGCTCCACCGCCTTGGTGTAGCTGAGTCTCACAAAGTCGTTTTTCAGCACGACATCGAGCCGCTCCAACAGGCCGGTATCGACAAACTTGTTGAAGAACTCCATCTCCGCGGGGCAGCGATCCAGCACGGTCTTGATGATGTATTTAATCATCGCCTCCGCGACGTCCATATCCCCCGCGAGATCGCAAAACGCCATCTCCGGCTCAATCATCCAAAACTCCGCCGCGTGGCGCGCCGTAAAGCTATACTCCGCGCGGAAGGTCGGGCCAAAGGTGTAGATATCCCGAAACGCCATCGCAAACGCCTCGCCATAGAGCTGGCCGGACACGGTCAGGTTCGCGGGCTTGCCAAAGAAATCGCCGGAGAAATCGACGTTGCCGTCCTCGCCCTTGGGCATATCCTTGAGCGGAAGCGTCGTCACCTGAAACATCTCGCCTGCGCCTTCGCAGTCCGAGCCCGTGATCAGAGGCGTGTGCACATAGACAAAGCCGTTTTGCTGAAAGAATTCGTGAATCGCGGCAGCCACCACCGAGCGCACGCGAAACGTCGCCTGAAAGGTGTTTGTGCGCGGCCGAAGGTGCTGAATCGTGCGCAGGTATTCCAGCGTATGCCGCTTTTTCTGCAGCGGATAGTCCGCAGGGCAGGCGCCCTCCAGCACGATCTCGTTTGCGTGGATTTCAAACGGCTGGGGCGCATCCGGCGTCATGACCAACTCGCCGGAAACCGCGATTGCACAACCCGTGGAAAGCCCATTACCCAAATTTCGATCGTCGCGCTCAAAAACGATCTGAACGGGTGTAAAGCATGTTCCATCGGTGAGTTCGACAAAGCCGAGGGTCTTTCCCTCGCGAACGGTTCGTACCCAACCGCAGACTTCGATTGCGCCGACATACGATTCCGGCGACTTTTGAATTTGGGACAGTTTGAGCGCCATAACAAGATACCTCTCTTACATTATTTGGGATTAGGGTTAAGGGATAGTATATCACATTTTTCAGCGCAGAAAAGCCTGTTTCTTCGCTTTTTGGGGCAAAAAACGATGGGTTTTTGCGCGTTTAACATGCTATTTTGATGAAAATTTGGTCGAATTGCAAACGATCTTGAAATCCGCTTTCAGTCTAAATAGATTGTGTTATACTTGCGTTAGTACCACAGGAGGGGAAATCCTATGTATTTTGGCTATGGATCGGGCGACGGCATCTATATTATCCTGCTGCTGGCGGTGATGGGCATCAGCCTGTTTGCCCAGAGCAAGGTGCAGCGCACGTTTAACCAATTTTCGCAAACACCCGTCTCTTCGGGTCTGCGCGCGGATGAAATCGCGCAGCAGCTTTTAAACCGCGCGGGAAGCAGCGTACAGATTCAGCCCGTGCAAGGATCGCTGACCGACCACTATGATCCCAGAAGCGGAATTGTGGGCTTGAGTACGCAGGTCTATGGGCAGAGCAGCATCGCCGCCATCGCGGTGGCTGCGCACGAGATCGGTCACGTGATGCAATATCAGGAAGGGTATGGGCCGATTCGCCTGAGAAACGCGATCTTGCCCGTCGCCAATATCGGCTCCTATGCCGCGCCTTGGATCGTTATCCTCGGTCTCATGATGGGCAGCTATAACCTCGCGATGATCGGCGTGGTGCTCTTTGGCGCGATGCTGGTGTTTCAGGTGGTGACGCTTCCGGTGGAGTTCAACGCCTCCGCCCGCGCGCTGCGGATGCTTGAAGAGGGCAACTACATCACCTATGACGAGAGCGACGGCGCAAAGAAAGTGCTCAACGCCGCTGCGATGACCTATGTCTGGGCGGCGGTGGCCTCGCTCATCAGCTTTTTACGGCTACTTGCGATGGCAAACCGGTCGAGGAGAAATTGAAAACAAATAAAACGCTTTCGCAGAGAGAGGACAAAATCCTCTCTCTTTTTTATGAAAATCCCCTGTCAGGATTGCCAATCTTTGAGTCAAATGATACGATTCAGTTAGCATGTGCAGGAGGGCGTTTTGATGAAAAGGCTGTTTCGTGGCGTGGTCATCCTTTTGTTTCTCACGGTCATTTGCGTGATCGCATACTTCCTCCTCTCCGCTTTGAAGAAGATGTATCTCTCGAGCTGGCTTTTCTTCGACCGTTCTGTGGTCATCGGCTTTCTCTCCGGCCTCGGCTTGACCTTTTTCATTTCACTGATCAACTATTACCACGCGCTTCGCGACCATGCAAAGGAACGCGCGTCTCTGCTCGACGCGTTTGCCGCAGAATCTGAGTCGTTTTTGCGCACCATGGATCGGTTGCAAACCGGCGACGGCACATTCACCATTCCGGAGCAGCTGCATCCGGAGCTGGAACGCGCGCTGGCACGGCTGGACGACTGCGCGGGCAAGATCGCGCGCTGTGAGCGGATTTCCCCGCTCAAAAGCACAACAATCGAAAAGCGCGGTTCGCTCACCTCAAAAATCGCAAGAGCGGAACTCGCGTTCGATCGCGCGTTTGCGCCGTTTGCCGAGCATTGCAGCATTGCGTTTCACGCGCACGGCGCGCTGCCCTATCTCAAGGATGAAGCCGAGCGGCAAATCGCCCAGGCGGATTTTTTCCGGCAACTGAAGTTGGTATTTGATGCGCTTACGGAAAGGAGCGCCATGCGGTTGGCTTTACAAGCATATCGCGAAAGGATCGATCTCTTTCTCGGCGTTCGACGCGTCAAAAAGCAGGATTTCTAACTGCGTCCCAAACACAATCAACCAACCACCCAATCGCGAAGGTTTCCCCTTCGCTCTTTTTATGCACGTTTGGGGTGTTGAAGTTCGCCAGTTTTTACTATAGAATGTTGCGTAGAGTGCATAAGGAGGAACCAGTATGCGTGACGAACGACTTGATCGGTTGGCCGATCTACTCTTAAACTATTCTCTCAAGCTCAAAAAGGGCGACCTCTTCGAAATCAACGGCGGAATCCCCGCAAAGCCCCTCATCAAGGCGCTGCAAAAGCGCGCGCACGCCATCGGCGCCGTGCCGTTTGTAAAGCTTTCGGACGACGAGATCAGTCGCCTGTTCTTCGGCTTTATCGATCCTGCGAATCCGGAAGCTTCCCGCCCCGCCATTGAGGCACAGTTGGAGTGGGAGACGAAATATTGGGATCACATGGTGGCGCATGTGGACATCGGCGTGGACGAAAACGACGCGGAGCTCTCCGCCGTGGACACCACCGCAATGACCTTCTACCGAAACCTGCGCCGCACGCTTCGCGACACGATCATCGACGAGCGCCGCTGGGTTTATCTGCATTGGCCGACCAAGGCGGACGCGCAGAAGGCCGGCATGTGCTATGACGACTTCTTTGAATTCTTCCTCAACGCGGTCCTTGTGGACTATGAGCAGATGGGGCGCGACATGCGGCCTCTGGTGGAGCTCATGGAGAAGACCGACATGGTGCATCTGGTTGGCCCCGGCACCGACCTGACCTTCTCGATCAAGGACATTCCGGTGGTTCCCTGCAACGGCGAACTGAATATTCCCGATGGCGAAGTCTATACAGCGCCCGTGCGAAACAGCGCAAACGGCGTTGTGCAATACAATACCCCCGCGATGCGTTATGGCAAGCGCTTTGACAACCCGCGCCTCGTTTTCAAGAACGGGCACATCGACGAAGCAAGCTGCGACGGCGACGTTGCGGGCTTCAACGAGATGCTGGACGCGGACGAAGGCGCGCGATACCTTGGCGAATTCGCCATCGGCGTCAACAACGCGGTGACAAAGTCGATCGGCAACACGCTTTACGACGAGAAGATCGGCGGCTCGTTCCACCTCACGCCCGGCTGCGCTTATGCGGACGCGTTTAACGGCAACAAGAGCCAGCTGCACCTCGATATCGTCTGCATTCAAACCGCGGCGTTCGGCGGCGGCGAGATCTGGTTTGACGGCAAACTGATCCGCAAGGATGGTGTCTTCACCGTGGACGCGCTCAAGGGACTCAACCCGAAAGCGTAATGCATCTCCACCGATGGATCGGAAAATCGGTTGGTTTTCGGAACAAGAAGGACGTGATTGCATGAAAGAAACCGTTCGCAGTTGGATCTTCGATATCGCTGCGTTTGTATTTGGCAGCGCGCTTGTCGCGGCGGGGCTGGTGCTGTTCACCATTCCCAACGACATCGCGCCCGGCGGCGTTTCGGGCCTTGCCACCGCGCTGGCCTCCCTCTCTCCGATCTCGGTCGGCATCTGGACGCTGCTGCTCAATATTCCGCTGATCGTGCTCGCATGGTGGAAGCTTGGCTTTCACCCGCTGGCGAAGACGATTGTCACCACGTTGCTGCTCTCCGGCTTTATCGAGCTGTTTTCGCGCATTCTGCCGCCTTATAGCAACAATATTCTGCTCGCCTCCGTGCTCGGCGGCGTGCTCTGCGGCGTCGGCATGGGCGCAATCTTTGTGCGCGGCTCGACGACGGGCGGAACAGACCTCATCAGTCTGCTATTAAACCGCACGTTTCCGAATATCTCCGTTGGATCGCTGCTGTTGATCGTGGATGCGACGGTCGTCGTGTTCGCCGTGTTCGTGTTCCGCAACATCGAGGTTGCGCTGTATTCCATCGTGACCATCTTCGTCACCACGCGCACGATCGACGCGATCATGCAAGGCGTTGACCACGCAAAGGTGATCTATATCGTCACCGAGCATGGAGACGACATTCTGGGGCTGCTGGCGGACGAGCTGGGCCGCGGAGTGACGGTGCTGCAAGGACGCGGCGGCTACACGCGGCGGGATAAGCACGTGCTGATGCTGGTCGTACGGCGCAACTCGTTTTCGCAGACGCTCAAGGCGGTCAAGCAGATCGACAAAGAGGCGTTTATCTTCGTCACCGACGCAACGGAGGTTCACGGCGAAGGGTTTAAACCGATGGAATAAAAAAGGGTAAATATTGGGCTTCGCTCAAACCCTTTCGTGTCATAACACAAAAGCCCTCGAACCACTGGTTTGAGGGCTTTTTATTGGTACTTTCTATTCTTCCACTTGCTGTTTTGCCAGCTCCGCCTGTCCTTCTTTGTTCGTGTACATGTGCTTGCGAAAGACGATGAAGCGATACACACTAAACTCGGTGATCAGGTTGATTACCATGGTGCCAAAGAGCACGATGTATTCGTTCCAGCCCGCCTGCGTGAGCGCCTCACCCCACCACGTGGAGAGCGGCGTAAACACGAGGTAGTAGAGGAAAATCTGCGTCATCGCAAGCGGCACGTTCTTTGCGGACTTAAACGTAAACTTCCGGTTGACCGTGAAGTTATACACCACCGACAGCGTCAGCGCGATGAGATAGCTCGGCCAATAGTCCCAGTGGATGGTCTCGTTGAGCAGCGTAAACGAAGCCGCCTGAATGATTCCCGCTGACGCAGAGAATAGCAGATATTTAAACCCTTGCAGGAAATTCTGCTTCTTGGTCAGTCTTACCCCGGTGTTTGCGTCCTGCGCGCTTTCCCACTGCGCTTCCTGCTGCACTTCGCTGTTTTCTAAATTCTGCGTTGTCGTGTCCTCCCAATTCTACGGTCGATAACCGACCTGTTTGTTTCAAACCTAATCTAGCCCGGGTTCGGTGATTTCTACCTGCCGATCATCCATGCTGCCATCCTTGTCCCCGTCGAGCGTGGAAGCAAACGCC
>JAQVML010000003.1:0-5458 GCA_028703645.1 Eubacteriales bacterium | reverse complement strand
TGTAGAGCCGCTCAAACGTATCTCCGTCTCGCTGATACACCGCGATGCCAACGCTGATCGACACCGGAATGCCAATCTTGCGGCTCAAAACCGACATCTCCCCGCGCAGCGCTTCCGCTTTGTCCTGCACGATGGAATCATTTCGCGCGTGCTTGATAAAGATCATGTATTCATCTCCGCCGACGCGAGAGAGAAAGTCGCCGGAGCGAAACAGCCTCCGCATGCCGTTTGCAAACGAGATGAGCAATTGATCTCCCTTGGCATGCCCCAGCGTATCGTTGACCGCTTTGAAATTGTCAAAATCGAGCATCAGCAGCGCGTGCATGCCGCGGCTATCTTCTCCGGAAAGAAACGCTTTGATGTTTCGCTCCATCGCGCCGCGATTGAGCAGGCCCGAAAGCGGATCGCTGTCGGCCTGACGAATCAGGCGCTGCATCGACTGTTTTTGCCGCTGAATATCCGCAATCTTGCCGACGAGCTGCACCGCATGCTTATCCTGATCGACCACGGAGAATATCTCCACGCGCTTCCACCGAGCGACTCCGCGAGAATTGATCATGCGGAGTTCCGCGTGCGCCGCGTTATCCCCGGCGCGAAGCTGGTTGATCAGCATCAGAAAGATCTTTTGATCCCCTTCAAAGAAGAGATTTGTGCAGCCTTCCAGCAACTCAACCGTGCAGACCGGCGGCGGCGCGCCAAACATGGACTCAAAGGTATCGTTAAACGAAATGATGCCCGTATCCAGCGATACATGGAAAAACACTTCGTTGGACAATTGTGTAATCAGCTGGTAGCGCTGTGCGCTTTGGCGAAGCAGGTCTTTGTCCGCCTCCAGCTTTGCTACCGTTTCTCGCTCGTGGCGGTAGGACTGCGTCGCCATCAGTGTTCCGATGAGCAATATGACGACCAGCATCCATACCTGATACATATGAACATTGCGCGCGATTCCGTTCGCGATGCTGGCAGGCACCATTGTGAACACATACCAGTCATATGCCGAAATCCGTTGGCACGCCGCATAGTAAGTACTTCCGGAAGACTCAAAGCGGAACGTAGCGATATGATCCTTCTCAAGTTGCCCTTTATCGAGTCGATGGTTATTTCCTTGCCAAGAACAAAATCGCCGAGATATGCCTCAATATTCTCGCCCGCTTTTAAGTAGCGCATTCCGTTTTCCACAAACAGGATTTCACCCGCTGTGTTGCTGACAAACGTGTTTGCCGCGCCTTCATACGCGAGTGTACTCAGCAAGCCGGAAAAATTCCGGTTGCCGATTGTCGCAAACAGTACGCCGCGCACGCCGGAGTGTGTGTTTACATACGCGCTCACGCGCAAATCCATCAATCCGTCGTTTACCGTCTGCGTGCCTATGCTAACAACCGTTTTTCCTGCAAGACTCTGCATAAACCAGGCTTCCGATCCGACGTTTGCCTGCGTTTGATCGCTATAGAGCAGCTCCCCCGTCGGGTTTGCGTACCCGATCTCGACCTCCACCGCTTCGTTTGCCAGCTCCGTCCGGAGGGACTCCACAAGGGTTTTGGGACCGGTGTCCGCGTCATAATTCGCAATCAACTGCACGCGCGTCTCCAGCAAATCCACATATCGTTCCAACACAATGGTCTGCTGCCGCACCGCATCTGTCAGAATCTGATACGTGCCTTTGCGAATTTCGTTCACGATCTGCCCTTGCAGCAGAATAAACGCAAGTGTCAATACGCCTGCCGCAGCAAGCGGAAAGCCGAAATAGCGCAGGAGGTTTTTGAGGAATGCGCGCTTTGATTGACTCTGCTGCACGGTATTCCACCCTTCTGTGGATTAGTTTTGTGGTGTCCGGTTGTTCGCTTGATCTTTACACCGAAATAGCCTTGTTTGAGTGAATTATATCGGGTATTCCGTCATTTGTCACCTTTATGTCACTGTTTTTTTAACACAAAACACCAAAATAAGAGGCAGAGACCGTCCGCATTACGCAGACAGCCGCCGCCTCAACTTGTTTTTTTAGCCGATACTTGCTTGGGTTAGATGCGCGCTACTCCGCTCTTTCTTGCGGCCTCTGCAACCGCCGCGGCAACCGTCTTGCCGACGCGGGGGTCAAACGCCTTGGGAATCACGTATTCCGCGCTGCGCTCTTCGTCCGAAATCAGGCTTGCAAGCGCGTAAGCCGCCGCAACCTTCATCTCGTCGTTGATGTCCTTTGCGCGCACGTCAAACGTACCGCGGAAGATACCCGGAAACGCGAGCACATTGTTGACCTGGTTGGGGTAATCGCTTCTGCCGGTCGCGATGACGGCGGCGCCGCCCGCTTTCGCGTCGTCCGGAAAGATTTCCGGCGTGGGGTTCGCGCAGGCAAAGATAATCGGATCTTTCGCCATGCTCTTGACCATGTCGACCGAGACCATGTTCGGAGCGGAAACGCCGATGAACACATCCGCGCCCTTCATTGCGTCCGCAAGCGAGCCCGTGCGCTTTTCACGGTTGGTGACAAGCGACATCTCTTCCTTGATCCAGTTCATGCCTTCCTTGCGGCCTTCGTAGATTGCGCCCTTGCGATCGCACAGCGTCACATCCGAAAAACCATCCGACAGCAGCAGTTTGGTCACACTGATGGCGGCGGCACCTGCGCCGTTGATCACGACTTTGACATCATGCTTCTTTTTGCCAACGACCTTGAGCGCGTTGATCAGTCCCGCGAGGGTGACCACGGCGGTGCCGTGCTGATCGTCGTGGAAGATCGGGATATCGCACTTTTCCTTGAGTTTGCGCTCGATTTCAAAGCAGCGTGGGGCGGAGATGTCCTCAAGGTTGATACCGCCGAAGCTGCCGCTGATGAGATAGACCGTGTTGACGATATCGTCCACTTCCTTGCTCTTGATGCAGAGCGGGAAGGCGTCCACATCGCCAAAGGATTTAAAAAGCACGCACTTGCCTTCCATCACCGGCATGCCGGCTTCGGGGCCGATGTCGCCGAGACCGAGCACGGCGGTGCCATCCGTCACGACGGCGCAAAGGTTCCAGCGGCGGGTGAGTTCATAGCTGAGATCGACGTTCTTTTCGATCTCGAGGCAAGGCTGCGCTACGCCCGGCGTATAGGCAAGCGAGAGGTCCTCTTTCGTGGCGACGGGCACGGTTGCCTTGACTTCGATTTTGCCTCTCCACTCCCTATGCAAGCGGAGGGATTCTTTTGCGTAATCCATGATGCCAACTCCTTGTTTATCGTTACAATTATCGTTACAACTATCGTTATACTGTTGCTTGCTTATTTCTCAAACGGGAACTTGTAGGGAAGGTTCTTCTTGTCGCGGATGGCGATAAATTCCTTCTGTACCGCTTCGCCGACGGGAACACCCTTGTCCTTGCGCTCCATCCAAACGTCGTGCTCTTTTTCGCCTGCAGTATAGATGCGGGTCTGTCCCGGCGCTTTTTCGGAGGCGCGCAGCTCGCGCAGAATCTCGCCCGCGATCTTTTTGAATGTATCCAGTCCGCAGAACGCTTCCGGATCGATGACGATAAAGAAGTGGCCCAGATGATATGGCCTTTTCTTGCCGTTTTCGTCGTGATCGACACACATCTTGAGGAAACCGCCCGCCTGCAGCGCCGCGGAGAGAATCTCGACGACGGTCGCATAGCCGTAGCCTTTGTACCCCGCGAGGTCTTCGCCGATGCCGCCCAAGGGGGCGAGCGCCGCGCTGCCGTCCGTGAGACCCTTGAGAATCGCAGGGCTGTCCGTCATGGCGCTGCCATCGCGGCCGATGACCATGCCGGCGGGGGTGTCTTTGCCGGATCTTGCGTAAAATTCAATCTTGCCGCGCTGGCTGATGCTCGTGGCGCAGTCCAGCATAAAGGGGAAGTCCTCGTCCGTCGGCATGCCAACGGTGAGCGGGTTGGTGCCGAGCATGTTTTCCACGCCGAACGTCGGCGCGATGCTGGGGCGCGCGTTGGTGCCGGTGATGCCGATCATGCCCGCGTCGACCGCCATGCTGGCCCAATAGCCCGCGATGCCGTAATGCGAGCTGTTGCGAATCGCAGCCATCGCCATGCCATAGGTTTTCGCCTTTTCGATGATGGTCTTCATGGCCTTGTGGCTTGCGACCATGCCCATGCCGTCGTGCGCGTCCACAACCAGCGTGGTGGGCGTTTCTTTGACGACTTCGTAATTGGTGACGGGGTTGAGAATACCCGCGTCGATGCGATCGAGATAGATGGGCTTAAAGCGGTTGCAACCGTGGCTTTCGATGCCGCGGCGGTCGCTCTCCAGCAAAACATCCGTGCAAATCTTCGCGTCTTCCAGCGGAATTCCATACGCGGTGAAAGTGTCGATCATAAAGTTCTGAATCATGTCCCAAGGGATATACGGTCTGGTCTCTGTCATAAGTCATTCTCCTCCTGTTTTCGTTGTGGGTTGACGTATGCTACCAACAGTTTTCTCGGTGTATTTCATTGTGTTTTCTGCGGGTTGTGTCGTTTTTACTCCCGTGAAAACATGAAAAAAGGAGCATACGCAAAAATACCGTGCGCCGCTCCAAACTCCAATTCTCAGTGGAACTTTTGTACACTTGTATCATATCCCGAATATCACCTGCTGTCAAACCCGTTTTGCATGATTTTTCTACAAAAATTGCCGCCATTACTTGCGCTTTTTCACGAAGTCCCATATGCTTATGTTATCAACAATGCAGTGAGGTCTTTTTTGGAACAAGCCGCCCAACTTTTGTACGATCAAATTCAGAATAATCCCGTCATCGCAGCCGTCGGCAACGAAGAGGAGCTGTCGCTTGCGCTTGATTCCGATTGCCGCGTGGTGTTTTTGCTGATGGGCAACGTGCTCGATATCGGCTCTCTCACCCGCCGCGTTCACGAAAGCGGCAAGCTCTGCGTGATCCATCTCGACCTGATCGAAGGGTTTTCGAGCAAGGAGATCGCCGTAGACGCGATTCAAAAAGCGACGAATGCGGAAGGGATCATCAGCACGCGCGGAGCTTTGATCAAGCGGGCAAAGCAGATCGGCATGGCGGCCATTCAGCGCGGGTTCATGCTCGACTCCCGCTCGCTAGCCAGCTTTGAGCAGCAGATTGCGCAGAGCAAGCCCGATTTTGTCGAGATTCTGCCGGGGGTGCTGCCAAAGGTGATCGCCTCCCTGATCAGTCGAATCGATATCCCGATCATCGCGGGTGGATTCATCCACGAAAAAGAGGACGTGATCGCCGCGCTGCAAGCGGGCGCGCTCGCCGTCTCCGCCTCCAGCCCAAATATCTGGTCGGTGTAATTGTTTTTTGGAGTTGTCATTCTGACAGCTCCTTTTATGTGAGAGGCGTTGGTGGTGCGGGCGGATGATATGTACAGAGTAGTAACATAGTATACAGATAGTGCAAGCGCATGGTATACAGTTTTCAAGTATAATCAAGGCAGAAAAAACAATAGTAAAGGAGTTGTTTTACGTGTCTTGGGGAGTGAGAACTGT
>JAQVML010000240.1 GCA_028703645.1 Eubacteriales bacterium | reverse complement strand
GATGTATCGTTATTTCCCGTGGAGAATGATGGGCGGGCACCTGTTTGGCTGGCTGCTTGGCCTTCTTGTTGTTGTTGGCATCGTATTGCTGATTATACTTCTTGCGAGCAAGAAGTATAAAGCCCCCGCAGCGGCAGGCGCAATACAGTCCGCTGCCGCCACAGCACCCGCGCTGCAGGATCGCTTCCTCGCCATTCTCAATGAGCAGAAGGCGGCCTCCGGCATGGGCGCCGCTGAATACGAAGAACGCAAGCTGGTTCTGGAAGGCGGACGCGGAGACAACCACGCAAACGCCGAAATCGTCGCCCTCAAGGAGCGCTATGCGCGAGGAGAGCTCACCACCGGCGCGTATGTGGAAGCGCGCAACAAACTGCTCGGCATCGGCTAAGCGTGATTGCCCTGAACTCCTGCGGGCAGGCCCAAAGCGGGCTTGCCCGTTTTCCGTTTTGCAAGTTCACAATAGATTGGCGTCAATAATTCATCGAAAACGATTGTTTCCGACTGCCGTACATGCTATATTGAAATCAGTTCTATTATTTTGCGGGGAGGGATACGGTATGCTGACCTATGGCGGCAGGGAAGCGACAAGCGCGGAGCGAACCGCTTGCCTGGACTTCGTCTCCCATTTTTCCCAACGACAGGAAACGCTGCAACTTGCGGAAGCAGCCGTTTTGGAAACGGACAGCTTCGGTCGGGTCATGGTGTTTTTGCGGGTCTTGCACGAGGACGGCCTCGAAGAGCCGCTGCTCATCATCTTTAAAGAGATTCACCCGGACGGAGGGTATCTCGCGGGACCAAAATCGATTTTACGCGCGCGCGCAGCGTCTTTTTACGCGGGAATCGAACACCACAAAACCCGCAACAGCTGGGAGTGTCCGCCGGATGCGGAACCGCACTTTGACCTGTAAAACGCAGGATTTGAAGTTCGATCATGCAAAATTCAGTATGTTTTTTGCAGAATATCGATCTTGACAAGCGATGAAAAAAGCAGGATTCTAGCAGCGTACCCATTTGTATGCTCAGGGGGTACCGATATGAAAACAACCGCTTTGCTGAAAGCAGCAGGCCTGATCACCGTCGCAGGGCAGTCGCAACGCATGCATGCGTTTAAGCCGCTGCTGCCGATCAACGGTACCCCGATGATCGCCGTCACGGCAAACGTGTTTGACAAAGCCGGAATCACGGACTTGTTCGTGGTTGTCGGAAAGCGTGGCGAAGAGATCATCTCCGCGCTATCCGGCTACAACGCCCGCTTTCTCTGGAACGACGCTTTTGCCCAAACGGAGATGTTCACCTCGCTTCAAATCGGACTGACCGCGATCGTAGCCACAGGCGGTTACGACTGCGCGTTTTTTCTTCCCGGCGACATGCCGGCGGTCGAGCCCGCGGTTCTTCGCCAGCTCATGGCAAAGCTGGAATCCGAGGATTGGGACGCGGTTTTCCCCAGCACCGGCACACGTAGGCTGCATCCGCCGCTGATTCGCGCGAATCTGTTTCAACCCCTGATCGCCTATTCGGGCGAAGACGGGTTACGTGGCGCGTTTCGCGCCATCGACGCGAAAATCGGCTATGTGATCACGCAGGAAGCAGGCTGCCTCATCGATGTCGACACACCCGAAGACTATGCGCGTGTGCAGCAGCATCTAATCGACAAACAAACGCAGGAGAGTGAGCAATGAGCACGAGCGCAATCATCCTCGCCGCGGGCGAACCCCGGCAGATGAGCCATTTTCAACCGATGCTCAAGCTCAATGGAAAGAGCGTGATTCGTCGGCAGATCGACGCGTTTCGCGCGGCGGGCGTTGAGGATGTTTTAATCGTGAGCGGCTTTCACGCGGGCATGTTGGAGCGGCATCTTGCGGGCGAAACCGTGCGATTTGTAAAAAACAAAGATTACGCAACCACGGATATGATGGCATCGTTTCAATGCGCGCTGCGTGCGTTGCCGCCGGAGTGCGACCGCGTGCTGATGACCCCGGGCGACGTGCCGTATCTCAACGTGGAAACCATTGAAGAACTGCTGCACTCGTCGAAACCGGTCGCAATCCCAAGCTATCGCGGCAGCGCGGGGCATCCGGCGATGATCCGCAAAAGCTGCTTTTCTTCTTTACTCAATTACAAAGGCGAGCGGGGCCTGCGCGGCGCGCTGGCGCAATGGAAAAAGGACACCGACTTTGTGCCGACCGATGAAAACGGCATGCTCATCGACATCAACACCGAGGTGGACTACCAGCGCGAACAGCGGGAGCAAACGCGAGTCTCCCCCGTTCTCACGGCGGCGCTCACCATCTCGTTGGGTGAGACGTGCATCGACGAGCGAGGCGTACGCCTGTTGGAATGCATCGAGCAGGAGCAATCTCTCCAGCGGGGCGCGGCAAAGGCGGGGCTATCCTACAGCAACGCGTGGCTGACCCTCAACCGCATGGAAGAGGCGCTTGGCTGCCGACTGGTCGAGCGAAAGCTCGGCGGAGCCACCGGCGGCGGCAGCAGTCTCACGCAGGACGGGCTCGACTGGGTGGCGCGTTATCGCCGACTGGAACAGAAGTTATCCGAGGCATTATTGGAGATTCAACACCAAGAGTTCAACTAAGACACATAAGACACATCTATTTTTTACACGTTAGATTGAAATACAACCGACTGATTTTTGTAAATTACACATTGTTCGACCGATCGGAAAACCCGACTTACGTTTCACATTCACTCACTATTTCACTTAGCGACCGACAAAACCCTGAAAAAACAAAAATCCGAATATTAGATATAGAAGTTTTGGCCATTCCCCCGCAGGGGTTTTTATACTTCATTTCAGAAATGAGAGGAGAACCGTTCTTGAGAGATTTTGTGTATCTTGCTCCGGAGACACTGGAGGAGGCCGCCGCGCTCAAACTGGAGCACGACGACAAGGCGATCTTCATGGCGGGCGCAACCGATGTGATCATCCGTCTGCGCGACCACCTGATCGCACCGGATTTCGTGATCGACCTGAAGAATATTCCGGATATCGGCGACATCACGTTTTCCGAGACCGAAGGATTGCACATTGGCGCGCTTGCGACCATGACACAGATTGCGACAAACGAGCACGTGCTTCGGCACTATCCCTATCTTGCCGAAGCCGCGTCCTATGTCGGCGGACGGCAGATTCGCAACCGCGCAACCTGCGTGGGCAACATCGTGAACGCTTCCCCGCTGGCGGATACCGCGACGCCGCTGTATTGCCACAACGCGATTGTGGAAATCTACGGCCTGCCGGGATGCCACGAAGTGCCGATTCAAGAATTCATTCTCTTCGTGCGTAAGGTTGCGCTCAAACCCGGCGAACTCGTCACCGGCATCCGCGTGCCTTACCTGCCCGAAGCAAAAGGCGTTTTCCGCAAGGTTGCGCGCCGCAACGAGGTGGATCTTTCCACCGTTTGCGGAACGATTGTAAAATCTGGCGACGACTATCGCGTCTCGATGGGCTCCGTAGCGCCCACACCGCTGCGCCTGCCGAAGACGGAAGCGCTACTTTCCGGCAAGCCGCTGACCGACGCGCGGATCGAAGAGGCGGCGGCGCTTGCCGCAACCGAAGTCAGTCCCATCGACGACGTGCGCGCGGATCGCCAGTATCGACTGGATATCGTCTCGTACCTCGTGCGCGACGGGCTCACGAAACTGCGCTGAGGAGGAAACCAATATGGATTATTGTGTCAAGTTTTGCGTCAATGACGAGCCGGTTGAGCTGACCGTTTCCGGCAGCGAAACGC
>JAQVML010000239.1 GCA_028703645.1 Eubacteriales bacterium | reverse complement strand
CGGTTTTCAGCTCCGCAATGGTTGCATTGAGGGACTGCATGTCGAGCGCGTTGAGCACCTGCACCGCTTCGCCGACTGACTCAAATGTGTCGGTCGCCTGAATCGACAACGCATCGATATTGGCTGTGATGCCTTTTACATCGATCTGCTGCACGGTTTCGAGCGCTTGGTTTGCCTGCGTCACGGTGGTCAGCAGCTTTGGCACAAGAATTGCCGCGCTGGCGAAAACAACCAACGTAACAACAGAAAGAAGCGCCACGCAAACGCGCATGAGCCTGATCTTCTGCTTCTCCAACTTCTTTTGCTCTTCAGAGTTCAAAAACAGCTCGCGCACATAATCGATCACGTCGAAGGAGCTCGTCTTCTCCGCATCTTTGGCGGGCAGCTCGACCGATTCCAGAGCAAGCTTTTCGATAGCAAGTTTTTCAGTAGCATGCTTTTCAGCATCAAGTTTCTCAGGATCAATTTTTTCTACTGCTTCTTCCATGTTTTGTTCATCCTTTCGATGATTTCAGCGGGTAATTTGATTAAAAATGAGTTCGTAACGTTTTGCTCAGTATACCACACATCGATTATAATAAAAAGAAACACAGCAGCAGAACAGAGGAGACGTAGGCCATATGCCGCAACAAAACAAGCAGGATTTTCGCAAAGAGGCTGTGACGCTCGCAACCCCGATCGGGGTTCTCACAATCATGGCGATCGACGATGTGGTTTGCTCGATCGGGCTTGCAAAGCCGGAAGAGAAAGTGGATCGCGAAAGCCGCGCCGACCACCCGTTGCTCAATCAAGCAGCGCAGGAACTCAGAGAATACTTTGCTGGTGCGCGCACGCAGTTCACCTTTCCGATGCAAGCGGAAGGAACCGCATTTCAACAGGACGTTTGGGACGCGCTCAAACGGATTCCGTTTGGAAAGACGATGTCCTATGGCGAAATAGCAGCGCAGATTGGCAACCCCAAGGCCGCGCGCGCGGTCGGCATGGCTTGCAATCGCAATCCGATCATGATCGCCGTGCCTTGCCATCGCGTGGTGGGCGCAAAAGGTGCGCTTGTTGGATATGCTTACGGTACCGGAATGAAGCATTTTTTGCTCGATCTGGAGCAGCCGAATCAATAGCAAACATATCAGAAATAACTCGTTATAGAAATTCGTTATGACACGCTTGACAATAGCCTAGTAGAATGCTATCCTATGCACGTAAGACCACTAAATTACTAGGGATTCGAGCGGAAGCTCAAAGACTTCTTCCCCCAAAGAATTTTTTCAGGAAAGACTTCTTACAAGAGAAACTTTTTCAGAAAAGATTTCTTGCTGAAAAGACCTCTTACAGTAAAGACTTTTTCGGAAAGGAACGCCATGAAACTCTCGACGCGCAGCAGATACGGACTCAAAGCGGTGATCGACCTTGCTATCGCATATGGCACAGGGCCTGTTTCGCTGCCCGTTCTTGCTGGCTCGCAGGCGATTTCCGAAGGATATCTGGAGCAATTGCTCAGAGAGCTGAAAAAAGGAAACGTGGTGGACACCGTTCGCGGCGCGCAGGGCGGATATGAACTCACCTGCGATCCCGCCGAATTGAGCGTTCAACGCGTGCTGACTCTGCTGGAAGGCTCCACCGCGATTGTCGACTGCGTAGGAACGCTGCATCACAACTGCACAAGCGCTTGCTCCTGCTCGGCAAGGCCGCTGTTTCTCAAGCTACAGACGCGAATCAACGACGTGCTGGAGCGCACGACAATTCGCGAGCTTGCGGACGATTATATCCAACAAAAAGCGCGCGGAATCCCGGGTAATAACATCTGCGATCAAAAGCAGAATGAAAGAATTTGACAACGGAACTCATACTACGTAAGTGAATGATAAAAAGAGGATAGGAACATGAAGGTTTATCTCGACAACGCCGCTACAACCATGGTACGAAAAGAAGTCGTGGACGCGATGATTCCCGCGTTTACCACCTATTATGGCAACCCTTCCAGCCTGCATGAATACGCGCGGGAAGCGGAGCAACTGCTGGATACGGCGAGAAAAGACGTCGCCGCGATTCTAAACGCAAAACCGGACGAGATCGTATTCACCGGCGGCGGTTCGGAGAGCGACAATATGGCGCTGCGTGGCGCGGTTGCCGCAAATAAGAAGAAGGGCAAACACGTCATCACCTCCGCGGTGGAACATCATGCGGTGCTATACACGCTGCAGGCGATGGAGCGCGAAGGCCTGATCGATTTGACGATATTGCCGGTCGACGAGTATGCGATTGTCAGCGCGGAGAACGTTGCAAAAGCGATTCGGGACGATACCGTGCTGGTCTCCATCATGTTTGCAAACAACGAGGTGGGTTCGATTAACCCCATTGCGGAAATTGGCAAGATTTGCCGCGACAAAGGCGTTCTGTTTCATACGGACGCGGTGCAGGCGACGGGGCATGTGCCGATCGACGTCGTTGAGATGAAGATCGACATGCTGTCGATCTCCGCGCACAAGTTCCACGGGCCGAAAGGCGTTGGTGTTCTCTATATTCGCAAAGGCGTTCGCATTCCTTCGCTGATCATCGGCGGCGGACAGGAGAAAAAGCGCCGTGCCGGCACGGAGAACGTGCCTGGTATCGTGGGCCTCGCCACCGCGCTGAAGATTGCCAACGAACACATGGCGGAAAACGCACTCAGGGTTGGTGCCCTGCGCGACAAGCTCATGAAAGGCATCGCCGAGAGCATACCGGATGTAAAGCTCAACGGTCACCCGACCAAGCGCCTGCCGAACAACGTCAACTACAGCATTCGTTATATCGAAGGCGAGAGCATATTGCTCATGCTCGATATCAACGGCATTGCGGCATCCAGCGGCTCCGCCTGCACGAGCGGCTCGCTTGATCCGTCTCACGTGCTGCTCGCCATGGGTCTGCCGCACGAGATTGCGCACGGCTCGCTGCGAATGACGCTGTCCGAGTTTACGACGGAGGAAGAGATCGACTATGTGCTGGATCTGCTGCCGCAGATCGTGCAGCGCCTTCGCGATATGTCCCCGTTGTATCCCAAGCAGAAATAAGCCGACACGGATCGAATGACGACAAGTTTTATAAAGGAGATAGACACATGTATACGGAAAAAGTAATGGATCACTTTAAGAATCCCAGAAACGTCGGCGAAATCGAAGGCGCAAGCGGCGTCGGTACCGTCGGCAACGCGAAGTGCGGAGACATCATGCAGATCTTCCTCGACATCGACGAAAACGAAGTGATTCGCGATGTGAAGTTTAAAACGTTTGGCTGTGGGGCAGCCGTTGCGACCAGCTCCATGGCGACCGAGATGATCAAGGGCAAGAAGGTTAACGAAGCGCTCAAGATCACCAACGCCGCCGTCGTAGAAGCGCTGGAAGGATTGCCGCCCGCCAAGATTCACTGCAGCGTGCTTGCGGAAGAAGCGGTCAAGGCCGCAATCGAAGATTATATGAAGAAACGTGACGAAACGAAATAACGCCGTCTATCTTACGGAAAAAGGGGTATGATCAACGCTCCTTTTCTTATTTTTTTCGCGAATGATCCTTTACACCACCCGGAAACGAATGTTTCGCATAATTGACACAATCGTAACCCTTGACGTATTTTTCACGATAAGATAGACTAAAACATGATTTCTATAGAAGGGTATAGGTTTTTTCAAATATGAGCACAACTCTCACTTCTGGCGTTAGCAGCTTTTTCAGCAGTTATGGCATTTTGATCGTTCTGATGATCGCCATGTTCGCCATCATGA
>JAQVML010000002.1 GCA_028703645.1 Eubacteriales bacterium | reverse complement strand
GTCGGGATGCACAAATCCGGTAACGGAAAGCCCATATTTCGGCACATCGTCGAAGATGCTGTGTCCGCCCGTGATGATCGCGCCCGCCTCGTATACCTTGCTGTAGCCGCCCGCGAGCATCGCTTGCACGGCGCTCTGCGGCATGTTTTCGGGAATGCAGAGCAGGTTGAGCGCAAGCTTTGGCTCGCCGCCCATGGCGTAGACATCCGAGAGCGCGTTTGTCGCGGCAATCTGCCCGAACGTAAACGGGTCGTCCACGATCGGCGGAAAGAAGTCCACGGTCTGCACGAGCGCAAGATCGTCGCTCACGCGATAGACGGAGGCGTCGTCCGATCGGTCAAAGCCAACCAGCAGGTTCTCGTCTTTGTGCGTCGGCAGATCGCCAAGAAGCTTGGAGAGCGTGCCCGCGCCGACCTTTGCGCCGCAACCCGCGCAACTGCTGAGTTTCGTTAGTTTTACTTCTGTTTCCATCATTCCTTTTTGAAATACCCCCTTTGCGCAAGGCCATGCAGCACCGCTTCCAGCGCGCCGCCGCCAACGGCGAGCGCTTTGTCCGACACCGCAAAGCAATGCGAAATCTCGCATCGCGGATCGACATCCCCGCTCTTCATGCCTTCATAAACGGTGATTCCGTCCGGCAGCAGTCCGCGCAGCACGCCTTTGATGCGCGTAATCACAGGCTCGTCGTCCACATAGGCGCAGATATCCCCTGCCTGCACGACGTCGCCAATCTTTTTTACGCCGTGAAAAACACCCGCGCGCGGCGCGCGAAGCAATCGCTCCAACGTAAAACCTGCGATATTGCCGGGAACACCCGTGTCCGGCAGCGCAGAGCCGCTGTAATATACGCGCCCGAGCGTGTGCCCGCGCATGGTCTCCACAACAGCATGGCAGTCAACGCCCGCTGTGAAGCCGGGGCCAACGCCAATGACGATCTCCGCGTCGTCCATCGTTGTGCCGAGATTGCGCTTTGCAAGGATCGCGTCGATCACGGCGATCGGGTTGAGCTTTCGCACAATTTCGCCGATCGGGTCTGCGACGACGGCGATGTCGCCGTTTGCAATGACCTGTTGCGCTTCCTCCGCGTTCGCGGCATACCGCGCGAGAATGTGCTCTACCCTTGTTTCGCCTTTGATAATCGCTTCCGAAAAGCAGATGGTTCTGCGGATGGAAGTCGGCTGCGCAAGATCGCTCATTACAACCGAAAATCCACTTTGATAAAGCCGAAACGCGACGCCCGTTGCGATATCTCCCGCGCCGCGTACCCAAATGATCATATCAAACCTCATCTATTAATTAACCTGATGTTTTTTATTTTCCAAGCGCGGCGATCACGACGCGCTCTACCGATTGTTGATTCAATTTCCCCGCGATTTGGAGCGCGACGCCGCGCCTTTGCTCATCGTCCGCCTTGTTGAGCAGCACCGCAAATCGCATGTCGTCCGAAACGTTTTTTCGCTGCCCCAGCGGATGCGCAAGTACGCGCGAGATGTCCTCCGCGCTCACCAAATCATCCTCGGCCTTGCCGCAGAGCGCCGCATATCGCGCGGGTCGAAACGCCGTCTCGCGAATCGGTCGCCCTGCGCCGTCCAATCCGGCAACGGCAATCACCAGCCGCGTTTGCGGCGGAATCACGGGTTCATGCTCCGCCGGAGCTTTGAGCGGCAAACGCTTTGCCCCGTCCGCTTCGATCAAAACATAGTCTGCTAGTTGCTCCATCTCTTGCGGCAAAAGGTTCGGTGCGGAGAGCTTACCCTGCTCTGCGGGTTTGCCGAAGCAGACAAGCCGGTTCTGCGAAAGTGCTCTTTTTGCCGACGCCACCGTCTCCGGGTTGGTGGTGAACATTCCGTCCGGCGGAAAGATATGCGTTGTGGTGGTGACGATGACCCGTGCGCCGCTTTGCGAAAGCTCGCGAGCCAATCGCAGCATCAACGTGGTCTTCCCTCCGCCGCCAACCAGCGCGGTGATGCCGCGCGGCGGATCAAACGCCGGGCAAATCGGCTCTTGTGTTTGATAGAATATCGTCTGCACGGCTTATCGTTCTCCCCGAATGAGAATAACACTTTGTCTGGCGTTCTGTCAAACCGTTTGACACGGCAAAAGATAAGAAAAAACCCATGCGAACCAACTCGCACGGGCTTGTGGTACCCCCTCAGGGATTCGAACCCTGGACACCCTGATTAAGAGTCAGGTGCTCTAGCCAACTGAGCTAAGGAGGCAAGAATTATTTAGCGGCCATATGGCCGCTAATTATTCAAACTGGAGCGGGAGACGGGGCTCTTCGCTCAAGCCTTTTGCCGCTCGCGCTTCGCGCATCGCGTCTTCTGACTTTCGCTCCCCTGCCGCTAAAAACAATCCGCAGGATTGTTTTTCAACGCGGCTTCGATCCCCTTTGAAAAACTGGAGCGGGAGACGGGGCTCGAACCCGCCACCTCAGCCTTGGCAAGGCTGCGCTCTACCAAATGAGCTACTCCCGCAAAAGTTGCCGCTAACGACTGCGGCGGAAAAACTGGTGCTCCCTCAGGGATTCGAACCCTGGACACCCTGATTAAGAGTCAGGTGCTCTAGCCAACTGAGCTAAGGAAGCGCATTTGGGCGCTCGGCAGATCGCCGTTTCCGGCCGAGTGCCTGAGCCCTATCGTCAGCAGTCAGGGTTGAATTGTGGCTTTCATCCTCAAACCGCGGCAAAAAGTATTATAGCATCTTTCGCGCGGATGTCAACCAATTCTCTTCATCTTCTATCGAAAATTCGCGCTTTCGCCAGACAGAAATCACATGGTTCTCCCCCGGCTTCACGAATAACCAAAACTGACAAGAAAAAACGGATCATGCTATAATCAAACTATCAAATGCACCGTCCGCCGTCCACGCAGAGCACCTGCCCCGTGATAAACGAGGCGTCCTCACTGGCGAGAAAGCGAACCGCGGACGCGATGTCCTCCGGTGTTCCCACGCGTAGCAGCGGCGTCTCTTCGCAGATATCCGCAATGACGTCCTCGTCAAAACAGCGCGTCATATCGGTGAGCACAAACCCGGGAGATACGCAATTGACGCGGATTCCGCTTGGCGCAACCTCTTTTGCGAGCGCTTTTGTGTAGCCGATCACCGCGGCTTTGGAGGCGGAATACGCCACCTCGCAGGAACCGCCGATCACGCCCCACATGGAGGAAATATTTACGATTGAGCCGCGTTTTTGCGAAACCATCTCCGGCAAAACGGCGTTTGTCATGAGAAACATGCCGCTCACGTTCGTCTCCATGACGCGATTCCAATCGGAAAGAGACGTATCGGTGACGAGCTGCGTCGGCAGCGCGACGCCCGCGTTATTGACCAACACGTCGATAAATCCAAACGTAGATCGAACAGCTGCGGCAATCGTCTTACACTGTTTCTCGTCCGTGATATCGCCAGAGACGAGCATGACACGATAGCCCGCGTTTGCGAGCTCGTCGTAGAGAGCGCGCGCCTGCGCCTCACCCGCGCGATAATGAATCGCAACGCGATGTCCATCTTCGGCAAATCTGCGCGCAATTCCCGCGCCGATGCCGCGCGAAGAGCCGGTGACCAATACAGTGTGTTTCATACGCACATTTTAGCAAACGTAGCGCGTTCGCGCAACGCGACGGGAAAAGAATCGTGAAGGGAAGAATTATGGAACCAAATATACTCTATCTCGGTTGCCACCTCAGCAACGCAAAAGGCTATGCGGCGGCGGGCCGCGTCGCGCTCTCCATCGGCGCGAACACGTTTCAGTTTTTTACGCGCAATCCGCGCGGCGGCAGCGCGAGAGCGATCGACCCTGCGGACGCGGAGGCACTCAACGCCCTCTGCCGCGAAAACAACTTTGGCACGCTGGTCGCGCATGCGCCCTATACGCTCAACCCCTGCTCTTCGGACGCCAAGGTGCGCGATTTTGCTTATCGCTGTTTTGCGGAGGATCTTGTGCGGATGGAATCGTTTCCCAATCAGGTCTACAATTTTCATCCCGGCAGTCATACGGGCCAAGGCATCGATACGGGTATTCGACTCACTGCAGAGCTACTCAACGACGTGCTGAAAACGGAGCAGAGCACGACGGTATTGATCGAGACCATGTCCGGCGGCGGCTCGGAGATTGGCGGTTCATTCGAGCAGGTGGCGGATTTGCTCGCACGCATTTGTCTGCAAGAAAAAGTGGGCGTTTGCCTCGATACCTGCCATGTGTTTGCCGCGGGGTATGATGTGAAAAACGATCTGGACGGCGTGCTCGCGCGGTTTGATCAAATCGTCGGGCTGAATCGGCTCCGCGCGCTGCACCTCAACGACAGCCTCTTTGATCTGGGCAGCGGCAAAGACCGCCATGCTCGCATTGGCGAAGGATTCATCGGCCTCGACTCCATGCGAAAGATTGCGCATCATCCGGCGTTTGCGGGTCTTCCAATAATTCTAGAAACACCGAACGAACCAGCGGAGCACGGTGACGAGATCAAACTTTTGCGTGCATGATAGAAGTTATCCCCTCTTTTAATTCTGTTAATGTTGGATAATATATAATGTATGTTTTTGCGCAGAAATTGCCCGCCGTGCGGGATTGTATTATAATGACAACGATCCATTTCACAGAAACTCTCGTTTTTCTTTGTTTATTAACACATCTTGCTTTATACATTTGATAAAACCCCGTTCGCTTGATTTCCGCAACCGAAAGGAGCATTCGCATGGAAGCCGTCACAAAAAAGGTGAAAGAACCGCATGATCTCTCGCCACGTATTCAATGGCTCAGGGACTATTATTTTCAAGGGGATCAGCGTAGCTGGAACAACGAGTTCGCCGCGTTTACGACGGGTACCCCCTGGGACGAGGTGTTCGATGAAACGAGCTTTTTAATCGTGCCGGAGGTGTATTCTTTTTTCCCAACGTTTCGAAAATCCTTTTTGCTTGCGGCGCGCACCATCGAGCCGCCGAAGGGGTTTTTCTCCCTCTCTCTGCCGGAGCGGCGCGCATGGATCGTCAAAGAAGCCATCGTGAATCGCATGCCACAGGAGATTTTGCCTGGCGATCTGATCGCGGGCGGGCGCTTTAACCTCATGGCGTCCCGCTGCTGGAGCAAGAGTGAAGCAAAGCAGCGAAACGAGCGATTGCTCGGTAAAAACGGCATTCGCTGCGCGACATTTGAGTTTCAAGATCGCGGATACGGCAACTGCGGCGCAACGAGCGGACACCTGATTCCGGATTATCCAAGCGTGCTAAAAAAAGGCTTTGCCGCCATCAAAGCCGAGCTGCAAAAGCGCTATGACAAGATGCCGGTCTCCGAACAGGCGGGCGAAAAAGGCGGTCAGCTCAGAGGCATGATCCTAAGCTGCGATATGCCGGTTGAGCTTGCCGCAAAGTACGCGACCCTTTGCGAGAAGTTGTCGCAGGACGAAACAGACGACGTAAGGAAAGCGGAGTTGACCAAGCTGCGCGAGATACTCCTTCGCGTACCAAAAGAGCCCGCACGGAATTTTTACGAGGCGTTGCAATCACTCTGGCTGACCCACATGCTGGTGCTCACAGACGAAAATTATCCGGGTGCCGGCGTCTCCTTCGGCAGAATCGATCAATATCTAATGCCCTACTGGCAGGAGTCGGTGAAGGCAGGCATGGATCGCGAATTTGGCAAAGAGCTGCTCAAGTGCTTCTGGATGCACTGCAACTATGCCTACGACGCAATGATTCAAACCGGCAATCAGGGCATCACAGCGGGCTACGGCCAGCTCTTCAACCTCTCCGGCCTTGGCAAAGACGGCGCGGACATGACAAACGATCTGACTTGGGTTTTCCTTGAGGTCATCGACGAGATGAGCCCGATTTTGGAACCCAAACCAAACGTTCGCCTGCACCAAAACTCGCCCGACGCGCTGCTGGACAAAGTGGTGGACATGATCTCAACCAGTCAAGGCGCGCCATTCCTGCTCAATTTTGACGAGCGATCCATGGCGGGTCTGCTGGAAGAAGCCAAGCGCGCGCATGTGGAGCACCTGATCAACGAAGAAAACGTGTTTGACTATGCCTCCGTCGGTTGCCTGGAAAACACGATGTGCGGAAACGATCGTTCCTCTACCGTCGATTGCAATCCCAATCTGGTCAAAGCGGTCGAGCTCACGCTTGGCGACGGACAGGATCTCATCGTTTATACAGACGCGCTCTGGGGCAAACCTTATCCGGAGGAAAACTGTGCGCCAAACACGGGCGATCCACGCACGTTCGCCGACTTTGAGGCGTTTTATCACGCGTTTATCATTCAGCTCCACTATGTGATGGATCGCATGGTGAAGCTTTATGAGCGCTCCACCGCGCTTCGGGCGGAGTTCGCGCCGACGCCGTATCTGAGTTGCCTTGTCAAAGGCTGCGCGGAGAGCGGCAAGGACTGCACGCAGGGCGGCGCGGAGCTAGCGTTTGTCACGGTTGAAGGCGTTACGTTTGCAACAACGGTTGACTCGCTGCTCGCAATCCGGTATCTTGTTTATGACAAAAAGCTCTGCACGATGGATACGCTGATTCGCGCCTTGAAAGCCAACTGGAAAGGTTATGAGATTTTGCAGGCGCAGGCAAAGAACCGCGCGCCGAAATACGGCAGGGACGACGACACGGCGGATGAACTGGCGCAGAGACTCATGCGCGACTGGTCGGACATCGTATGGAGTCACAAGACCAAATCGACCAATGCGCAGTTCCGGCCCGGCATGCTCAGCTGGAATTACTGGATCGGCTCGGGCTTCATCCTCCCCGCGACGGCGGACGGACGCGCACGCGGACAGTTTTTGAGCAACGCCATCTGCCCCGTCAACGGCGCGGACACCAACGGGCCCACCGGCAACGCAAACTCGGTCGGCAAGGCGCTGGGCGGACGCGATACGCAAGGAAACGTAATCAACCTGCTGCCAAACGGCGCAAGCCATACCATTACGCTATCGCCATCTCTGATGCGAGACAGCGAACGGCGCGAAAAGCTAAAAGCGTTTTTACGCGGCTACACGCAAAACGGCGGCACCGCGCTGCAGATCAATATCCTCGATGCGGAGACGCTGAAAGACGCGCAAAAGCATCCGGAGAACTACAAGAATTTGCTCGTGCGCATCACGGGATATAACGCGTACTTTACGAGCATCGGCAGAGAACTGCAAAACGAAATTATCGCAAGAGAAAGCCATAATCGGTATTAAGAATACGACAATTCAGAATAATTAAGGGAGCACCACAACCGGTATTACTATGACAAAAATCCGCTATCTCGATATTCAGCGCATGTCCAGCGAGGACGGCCCCGGCCTCCGCACAACAATCTTTTTCAAGGGCTGCTCGCTCGCCTGCGCTTGGTGCCATAACCCGGAGAGCATCGCAAAAAAGTTTCAAATTCACTGGCTCGCTTCCCGCTGCATCGGCTGCGGCAGTTGTGACAGCGTCTGCCCCAATGCCGCGCTCACGCGTGACGAGGACGGCGTCCACATCGACCGCAGGTTATGCACGGGCTGCTGCACCTGCGTCTCCGCCTGCCCTACGCTCGCGCTGGAATGTAAAGGCATCGACGCGGAGCCGGAAGAACTCTGCCGCGAGTTGGTCAAGGACCGCGCGTATTTCGGTCGTGACGGCGGCGTTACCCTCTCCGGCGGAGAAGCGCTGTTACAGGAAGGCGCAATCGAACTGTTGCAATTGCTCAAAGAGCAGGGCATTCAAACCGCCGTCGATACCTGCGGCATGTTGTTTCCCGAGCAGTTGCAGGCGGCGCTGCCTTACACGGATATTCTTCTGTATGATCTCAAGATCATGAACGACGCGGAGCACATGCGCTGGACGGGACGCGGCAACACGATGATTCTTCGAAACCTCGGCATCGCGGCGTTCTGGGCAAAAGGCAACGGCAGACTCTGGATTCGCACGCCGATCATTCCGGGCGCAACCGATTCTCCCGAAAACATCCGCGCCATCGGAAGCCGCATCAACGCCATCGGTGGAGCGGAGCGCTGGGAGCTCTGCGCGTTTAACAACCTTTGCGCGGATAAATATAAACGCCTGGATATCGACTGGACGTTTGCAAACACACCGCTGATCTCCAAGCGTCATATGGAAGAATTGCTCGCAATCGCAAAGAGTACCAACGCCTGCGAGGATATTCGATCGAGCGGTGCGCTCGCGGATTAAATTCCATCTTTGTTTGTTTTTCATTTCTGTTTGTTGCGTGATTGAACGAGTTTGGTTCGGAGGAATGAGCGTATGAAACAAGACTATTTTGACCGGATTGACGATTCCGCCATTACGATGATGGACTGCGACAGCAAGGTTGGCGTTCTCGCCACCGAGGACGAGAGCGGTTATCCGCACCTGTCGTTTATCTCTTCCATTCAGGCGTTGGATGATCGTTCGCTGACATTTGGGCAATTCTCCGCGGGGCTGAGCAAGCGCTTTATCATGGATCGCCCGAATGTTGGTTTCCTCGTGCTCAGCGCGGACAAAAAATATCTCTCCGGCAACGCAACGTATACACACAGCGCGAACACCGGGCACGAATTTGACCTATACAACAACAAACCACTCTTTCGCTATAACTCCTACATGGGGTTCTATCGCGTGTTTTACCTCAATCTGGAGCGCATCAGCGCAATGAAATCATTGCCGATTGGTGCAATCGTTGTTGGCGCGATTCTCTCGCGCATCAAGGCGCTGTTTTTACGCCGAAGCGAGAAGAACGCGCTGCCGTTTGTAGGTCAGCAGCTCTTTTCGCAGCTGGATTCACTAAAGTTTCTCTGTTATTACGATAAACGCGGCGAGGCGCAGCTCTTCCCCGTCGTGCAGGCAACCAGTGCGGGCGCGGATCGCATCGTGCTCAGCAGCGTTCCGTTTGGAAAGCAGCTTCAACAAATTCCCGAAGGCGCGAAGGCCGCAATCCTCTGCCTCAATCTCAAGATGGAGAGCGTTTTGGTCAAAGGACGTTTTTCGAAGGGAATCTTGGAGATTGAACGCGTCTACAACTCCATGCCACCAAAGATGGAGTATGTCTACCCGCGCAGCGAAACGATAGAGCCGATTCGTTCGTTTTAACGAGCACCACGATCACAAAAGCGGAGGATTGCTCCTCCGCTTCTTATTTCCACGCGATCCGGCGTTAACCGTTTTGTTGCAGATATCGCGCAATGGTGTATAAAAACTCCTTGTTCCCCGGCGGGTACTTTCCGCGATTGATGAAAAGCTGGTCGAGGCGCTTCTGGTTGCCGAAGTTCCAAATTGCCTTGATCTCTTCGCGAACGTTTCGCTCGATGCGCGCGGGCTTGGTGTTGCAGCGCTCCGCCACTTTCGGATACAGTACGCGGGTTGTGCTGGTCACCTGCTCCTCCTGCATGATCAGTTCGAGCGTCATTGCCATCTGCACATATCCGAGCCTGCCTGTTGGCGCACCGAGCCTGAGTAGCTCTTGATCGATTTTTGACCTCATATGATTGTCCTCCCTGTCAAATTTCACCAATAAACAGACATTAATCTACAAAATAACAAATTTCAACGGTTCCGCTATTCTTCGAGATTAAACGACTTTTTTCGCGTTTTTACGACTTTTTGTATATACATCATTTCCGGTATTTTTCAGAAACAACAGCATTATCTATTTTTATAAAATTCTATTTCCAATAAAATTTATTGTTTACAACGTATTCTATCAGTGGACAAAACCAGATGCTTTTTGTATGATAAAACCATATTTAATGAACAGCAGTTGTTTTTTGCATTGCAGGTTGATTGCGGCGATACGCGCAACATGCTACAATGTTAGAAACAGTTCACTCAATTTAACATCGATTTTAATGAAATTTGGAGGCGCGACACCATGCTTTGGACGTTGAAGAAACTCTGGTACCGTGTGTTTCAGTTTGTGCTCACTTCATGCATGTATCTCATGCCCTGGCGTCAGCCGGAGCTGCTCAGCGGCCCGGGCAGCATCAAAAAGCTCCCGTCGTTCATCAAGAGCAAGGGCGTTAATCGTGTGCTGATTGTCACCGACTCCGTGTTGCGAAAGCTCGGCCTGTTGGATTCGTTTTTCGCGGCCTGCGACGAAGCGGGGCTGGAAGGCATTGTCTACGACGGCGTCGAACCGAATCCCTCGATTGAAAACATCGAAGCCGCGCGCAAGCTCTATGTCGATCATCAGTGCGAAGGCATCGTCGCGTTCGGCGGCGGCTCCTCAATGGATTGTGCAAAAGCAGCGGGCGCACGCGTGGTAAAACCCCGCCAGAGCGTAGCGCAGATGGGCGGCACACTGCGCGTGCTCAAGAAACTTCCGCCGCTATTCGCCGTTCCGACAACTGCAGGCACCGGTTCCGAGACGACCATCGCCGCTGTGGTGACCGACCGCGCAACACATCATAAATATGCCGTTCAGGATCTTTGCCTGATTCCGCGTTACGCAGTGCTTGACCCCGAACTCACCGTCGGCCTACCGCCGCATATTACGAGCACAACGGGCATGGATGCGCTCACCCACGCCGTGGAAGCCTATACCAATCTGTTTGCACCAAAATCGACTGACAAGCTCGCGGTAGAAGCCGTCAAGCTGATCTTTGAGAACTTGGAAAAGGTCTACAAGGACGGAAGCGACGTAACCGCACGCTACAACATGCAGCTTGCGGCCTTTTACGGCGGCGCCGCGTTTACCCGCGCTTGCGCAGGTTATGTACACGGTGTTGCGCATACGCTGGGCGGCCTTTACGGAACCCCGCACGGGCTCGCCCATGCGGTGATATTGCCCTATGTGATGGAGCACTTTGGCCCAGCCGTCTACTATAAACTCGCGCGCCTTGCCGAAGCGGTCGGCATCAACGGCAAGGACGACGAGGAGAAGGCAAAAGCGTTTCTCCGCGAAATCCGCCGCATGAACGCGGACATGAAGATTCAGGAGAAATTTGACTTCATTCAGGATAAGGACATCCCGCAGATGATCCAGTGGGCGATGAAAGAAGCAAACCCGATCTACCCCGTGCCCGTGCTTTGGCACGAGCCGGAGTTTACCGCGCTGATTCAAGATATTCGCGCGTAACCGCAAATGAACACCAGATTTGAGCGGCAGATGTTGTTGCCGCAAATCGGGGAATCGGGTCAAGCGAAGCTCTCCGCTTCGTCGGCGCTGGTCGTTGGCTGCGGCGGGTTAGGCTCCACGCTGCTATATGCCCTTTGCGGCATCGGCGTCGGCCGAGTCGGCTTTTGCGATGGAGACGATGTTTCGCTTTCCAACCTCAACCGTCAATATCTCCACACGCCGGACGATATCGGCAGAAACAAGGCACAGTCCGCCTATGAAAAACTCCGCGCCTTTGCGCCGGAGTTAGTCCTTGAACCGCACGCGTTCTTCCTCACGCAGGAAACCGCCTTAAAGCTGGTGCCGCGTTACGATCTAGTTTTGCTCGCGGTGGATTCAATCGAATCCCGGCTGATCGTCAACCTCGCGTGTGTACAAACCTGCGTTCCGCTGGTAGACGCGGGCGTTCACGGGCTAAACGGCTCCGTCTATACCTATCGCCCCGGCAAAACCGCGTGTCTTGCCTGCTATTACGGAGATACCGCTCCAGAGCAGTCCTCCCCGGTTCCCAGTTTTGCGCCGATTGTCTCCGCGATCTCCGCGCTGGAGGCGCAGTCCGCGGCGAATCTCTTGCTGGGGCTTCCGAACCCCACCGACGGGCGCATGTTGCTCTTTGATGGAAGCAGCATGACGACGGAGTTTGTTGCGATTTCTAAGAATTCAAACTGTTCCGTTTGTTCTTAACGCACAGAAAAAAACAGGCACGCGATTTTTTGTCGTGTGCCTGTTTTTGTTGCTTTCGTCTCTGTTTATGAAAAGCGTAAAATCGGCGCTTTTACCAGGTTGAGCACGAGCGCAGTTAAGCCGGTTAAAGGCAAATATACGATCATCGCAATCATCATCAGCAGTTCATAAAACACGTTGCTCCTTGGGTCCGCTTTGCCGCGAAAACGCAGCAGAAACGAGCCGGAGGGAATCCCCGTCGCGTTGCCCATCATGATCATGCGCGTGACCGCAAGAATGCCGTATGCGCCCGTTTCGCCGTATTCCTCAACGATTCGCGCCCAACTTTCGCGCGCAGGTTTTCCGCGCTGATCCGCATAATGTTGCGCAAACAGCACGCCGGAGAGTTCTCCCTTCGGAACGTCGGCAAAGCTGCCGCCCAGCATGGCGCGAATCTCCTCCGCGCTGAATCCTTCTTCCAGCGCAACCTTTGTGTGATAATACGAGCACATGGCGCAGCCGTTGACTTCCGTCACAGCGAGCATGATGCGCTCCAAAAACGCCTTGTTCATCTTGCCCGCAGCTTTCGCTTTTTTCAACAGCGGAATCGAGCGAAACGCGAGCGTCATGATTTGATAGAGTTCGAATACCGAGAATAGCTTTTTACCAGATGTCTGCATTTTGTCTCCTGTTTCTGCCGAATCGATCGACTGCTTTTTATGTTACCGCGAATGATAAAAAACCGCAACAAAAACGCCCGCTTTTTCCGAGCAGACGTTTCTTGATTGCACGAAGGCAGTGTTTTACTTTTTGTTTTTTAGCGAAGCTGCGACAAATCCTTTGAAGAGCGGATGCGCGCGGTTCGGGCGGCTCTTGAATTCCGGATGGAACTGAACGCCGATGTAGAACGGGTGATCCTTGAGCTCTACCGTTTCAACGATGCGCTCGTCCGGCGAAACGCCGGAGAGGACAAGCCCCGCTTCGGTGAGGCGTTCGCGATAATCGTTGTTGAATTCATAGCGGTGTCTGTGCCGCTCGTGAATCAACGGTTGCGCATAGCATTTGTCCAGCAGAGTGCCGGGCATCACCTTGCAAGGATAGGTTCCGAGGCGCATCGTGCCGCCTTTGTTGATGGTCGCGTACTGATCCGGCATAAAGTCAATCACCTTATGCGGGCTGTTTTCATCAAATTCGCCGCTGTTTGCGCCGAAGAGACCGGCAACATTTCGTGCAAATTCAATCACCGCAATCTGCATGCCGAGGCATAACCCAAGGTACGGAATCTTGTTTTCGCGCGCATATTTCGCGGTTTGAATCATGCCCTCTACCCCGCGCACGCCAAAACCGCCGGGCAGCACGATTCCGTCCAGTCCCGCGAGCTTTTCGTTTACGTTCTTTGCGTCGATGGCTTCCGAATCGATCCACTCAATCTCAACTACCGCGCTGTTTTCATAGCCCGCGTGGCGCATGGCTTCCGCAACGGAGAGATATGCGTCGTGGAGCTTGACATACTTGCCCACGAGGCCGATCTTAACGTGCTTTTTGCTGCTGCGCACGCGATCCAGCATCTCATTCCATTCCTTCAGGTTTGGCTGCGGTAGATCGAGCTGTAGCTCGCGGCAGACCACCTCGGAGAAGTTGTTCCGCTCCAGCATGATCGGCGCTTCATAGAGCGTCTCCACCGTGAGGTTTTCGATGACGCAGTCGGGCTTCACGTTGCAGAACAGCGCGATTTTGCGCTTGAGGTTGTCGTCCACAGGACGATCCACGCGCATAACGATGATGTTCGGTGTAATGCCGGAGGATTGTAATTCTTTGACGGAGTGTTGGGTTGGTTTGGATTTATGCTCGTTCGAGCCGGAAAGGTACGGCACCAGCGTGACATGGATAAAGAGGCAGTTGCTTGGCCCGACCTCGTGGCCGACCTGACGGATGGCCTCCAGGAACGGCTGGCTCTCGATGTCGCCGATCGTGCCGCCGATCTCCGTAATGACCACGTCCGCATGCGTCGCATCCGCAACGCTGTAGATAAAGCGCTTGATCTCGTTTGTCACGTGCGGAATGACCTGTACGGTCTCGCCCAGATACGCGCCCGCGCGCTCGTTGGTGAGAATGTTCCAGTAGACTTTGCCGGTTGTCAGGTTGGAGAACCGGTTCAAATCCTCGTCGATAAATCGCTCATAGTGTCCCAGATCGAGGTCGGTTTCGGCTCCGTCCTCGGTCACAAACACTTCCCCGTGTTGAAAGGGGCTCATCGTACCCGGGTCAACGTTGATATAGGGGTCCAGCTTCTGCGCGGCAACCTTCAGCCCGCGCGCCTTGAGCAGCCTTCCTAGCGACGCCGCCGTGATGCCTTTGCCAAGCCCCGATACAACGCCGCCTGTCACAAAAATATACTTCGCCATACAATCTCCTCCGTGTCTCTTCCGTTCTATGTTTTATTTTTTCAAATTGAATCCTAAATCAAATCTTCCTGAATTTTATCAAACACTGAATCAAGCCCGATCACGGGCGCAGTTTCTGATCACATTTTGAATGGATTAGTGTGTTGCAAACAAAAAGCAACGCCCCTTTTTGAGAGGGGCGTGAAACAGGGTGGCTATTCCACCGTGACGCTTTTTGCAAGATTGCGCGGTTGGTCCACCGGGCATCCTTTCTGTACAGCGAGATAGTAAGCCAGTAGCTGCATGGGCACAATCGCGCAAAGCGGCGCGAGCGTCTCGTCCATCTGTTCAATCTGCCATTGTTCGTGAGAGTGTCCTTTTGCGCCTTCCCAAACGCCGTTGGTCACGGCGAGCACATGCGCGCCGCGCACGCGCACTTCCTCCATATTGCTCGCGACCTTCGCCTGCAACTCCGGCTGGGTTGCGAGGGCGACGACAAGCGAACCATCCTCAATCAACGCGATGGTTCCGTGCTTGAGTTCGCCCGCGGGATATGCCTCGGAGTGAATGTAGGAAATCTCCTTGAGTTTTAACGCGGCTTCCATCGCCAGCGCATAATCGAGTCCGCGGCCGATGAAGAACACATGCTTCACCGCAAACGAGCGGCTGGCAAAAAACTGAATCTGCTCTTTGGTGTCGAGCACCTTCTGCATCGCGGCGGGAACACGGCTCATCTCTTTGAGTCGCTCGCTCACCTGCTGCGCCGTCATCGTTCCGCGCTTTTGCGCAAGATCCAGCGCGCAGAGATACATCACAATGATCTGCGTTAGATACGATTTTGTTGCGGCAACGGCGATCTCCGGCCCCGCGTAGGTATACATTACATGCCCCGCCTCGCGCGAAATCGTGCT
>JAQVML010000238.1 GCA_028703645.1 Eubacteriales bacterium | reverse complement strand
TCATAATTCTTACCCCTTTCTGATTGTGATTTAATTATACCGCATTCAATCCAATTGGTTTATGACTAACTCACAATTCAAACCGAAAATCAACGAAGAAAACAGAAGAACGAAGAACTTTGTCGATGGACTGAAAAAAGCGCGATTCGCAATGAGTCGCGCTTTGTCTTTGCTTTGAACCATCAGGTGAGGTAAAAAATGCAGATTAGCTCCGGCTGCGTCTCTCCCTGACTGCGGTAGGCGAGAAAATGATAACCCTCAAGCGTATCTTCAAAATCGCTGCCGGATTTCTTGAGCTGCATGACCTGCTCTGCCCAATATCGAATGGAGGAGAGCTGCAACTCGTCCTTCGCGTCGCAAGCGGGCAGTAGTTCGCTCAATATCGCGGTGAGCGCATCCTGTAACGCAAGCTGCTGTTTTTGATAGGTTTCGTATAGAAATCCTTCAATCTCGGTTTTCCCCTTCTTTTTATACTCTTCCAGCACGGGGAAATCGATTTCGACCGAGGAGAGGTTTCCATCGATCACTTCATAAATTAAGGTGGCTTTTGTCTTTGACGAATCGCCGTAAGTCAGAGAATATTCGCGCGCGTGATGTCTGCTTTTCTCCGCCGAAAACACTTCGCTTGTCGCAAGGTAGGTGGTGAAGACGGACTCCGGCACGCCGCGAATGGAAGATTTCTTCGTTTCGGTTCCAGACGGAGCGGGTGTTGCGCTTTCGGTTGCACTTTCGGTTGCAATCGGCGTTGCGGTTTGCGCGGCGGTTTCGCCGTCCGCACGGGACAGCAAATAGATCGCCAGTGCGGCGGAGACGATTAACACCAGAAACACAATGTTCGTCAACTGATTGCGCAACGTTTGTTTCATCCGCTTGGAATCCCATCCGGTCTTAAAGAATTGAAAAATGCCGATCGGCGGAATTCGCTCGATCGACACTATTATATCAGATATTTGCTTTTTTACGCATAAAACGAGAGTAATATAGGTAGATTTTAGGCGATATCGCATGGCGGAGACAGACGACCGTCGTGTAAAAAGCCAACGACGCGCTGCGCTGCGTTCGGGATCGCTTCGCTTTGTTGAAAGCCGCACATCGCTTCCTTGCGCGCCTCGTCCTTTGCCAGAGAGAGCGCCAAAATTGCCGCCTCGTCATAATCGGCTCCCGCGAGGCTCATTTCGCGTGAAAAGAAAAATTGTGCGGTTTGCGCTTGCCAAGGGGTTGCCGACGGCAGATGGACGAGGGGCTTGCCGCAGACAGCGGCGCATGTGGAAATTGTGCCGGATGGAGCGGAGATGATCACGTCGCAAGCGCTCAGATAGAGAGACAGCGATTCTTCGTCAGAGAGCACAATCACGCGGACATCGCTGGAAAAACGCGCGACAAACGGGCTTTTCGGCGGCGCACCATCGGGATCGAGCACACAGATGCGACCCTCGTCGCCGTTCATATGCGCGAGCATTGCGCAGACGGCGGCCTCCGGGTCCTCGGCAAACGGAATTAAATAGCAAGGCACGCTCTGCGGCAGATTGAGCAGCGCGCGCGCATCCGCTTTTTCCTCCGCGGTAAACCAGTCGGCAGGAACGGGCACGCCCGATGGAATGATCGCTTTACCTTGCATTCCGCGCTTTTCATAAGCGCCTGTCAATCTTATGTGCGCGGTAAAATAATGGTCGAGTCGCGTCTCTTCTAAGAATGGCACACAGGCATAGTCACAGGAGAGATAGCAGCACCGCGCCGAGAATGTCATCGTTTTACGCAGGAAGCTAACCGCCTCGGCAGGGTAACGATGCAGGCACAAGATTGCGTCAAACTCGCCTTCGTGTATGAGCGTGGACAAATGCTCCGCATATCTTGCGTTGATCTCGTAGACGAGCGATTTTCGCTTGTTTACTCGCAAAAACGCGCTGCCGGCGGAGAGAAACGCAAATGCGCGCGGGGTAAGAAGCGCGCTTTCATTCATGGCGCGCGTTTGCGAAATCGGGGCGTGCTGCCCCAATAGCGCGAGCGCGCCGACGATGAGGCAGCTATCCCCGCGCTCCGAAAACGCGAGTTTCAGCGCGCGCGAAACAGCACGCTGGTCGTCGTTTTCCGGCCCGGCTAAGATCAGGGTTCGCATTTCGGTTTTCCTCCCATCCCCATGTGAGAAAAATCGTGATTCTCGTTTTGTTGCGGTTGACTCAGCCGCACTTGCTGAATCCACATGTGCGGCAGATCACGCAACCGCCCTCGTGCTCCACCTTGCCGCCGCACTCGGGGCAAACATGCACCTCGGCGGCGTTTGCTGGCACATCCGACGCGTCGAGCGGCACAAACGATATCTCGCCGCTCTGCGGGGCTGGCGCGGGCTGTGGCGTTAGCGTCTTTGCCTGCGCGTCCGGCGTGGTGTAGTCCGCGCCGCTGTCGATATATTTGCTGACTTTCAGCAGCACGCGGGCGATCGCGTCCGGACAGGACGTGCAGCTCATGTTCTTTTGCCGAATTGTGGAGGGACAGCGGATTCCCTTGAGCTGGTCGTAGACTTCACTCATGGAGATGCCGCTTCGTAGCGCAATCGAGGCAAGCCGCGCGGTGGCTTCGCTCTGGCTGGGGCATCCGCCTGCCTTGCCGGTGCTCGTGAACACCTCGCAAATGCCGTTTTCATCGTAGTTGACGGTCACGTACAGCGTGCCGCAGCCGATATTCAGCTTCTCCGTAAAGCCGCGCGTCACCAGTGGGCGCGGACGCGGCTCGATCTTGCCATAGTTTTCGGGCAGGGGTGCTTCCAGCTCAGGCTTGTCGGATGCGCTCTTTCCGTCGTTGACTTTACCGATGTTGAGCACCTGTCCCGTTCTGCTGCCGTCACGGTAGATGGTCACGCCCTTGAGTCCTTCGCGGTAGGCCATGAGGTAGACGGCGTGGACGTCGTCCCGCGTGGCGGCGTTGGGGAAATTGACTGTCTTGGAGACCGCGTTATCCGTGTGCCGCTGGAAGGCCGCCTGCATACGCACGTGCGCTTCCGGCGAGATATCGTGCGCGCAGACAAACACCCGTCGCACCTCTTCGGGAATCTCCGCAATGTGCGCGATGGTGCCTTCGGCGGCGATGCGCTGAAACATCTCCTCGCTGTCGAGCCCCAATAAGCGGAGTTTTTCCATCAGCAGGGGATTGACCTCGACCATCTGCGTGCCGTCCATGACGTTTCGAATATAGACATAGCCAAACACCGGCTCCACGCCGGAGGAGCAGCCCGCGATGATGGAGAGCGTGCCGGTCGGCGCAATCGTGGTCACCGTCGCGTTGCGGATGGGCTCGCCGTCATGCAGCGTGCTCTCGGAAAACAGCGGGAATGCGCCGCGCGTTTTGGCGAGGGCTCTGCTCGCGTTGTGTCCCGTCGCCTGAATAAACGACATCACCCGCTCCGCAAACGCGACGCCCTCTTCCGAGTTGTAGGGAATGCCGAGCGCGAGCAGCGCGTCCGCAAAGCCCATCACGCCGAGGCCAATCTTTCGCGTGCTCTTCGTCATTTCACCGATGTGCTCAAGCGGATAGTTGTTGACGTCGATGACGTTATCGAGGAAATGCACGGCCTGCTCCACCGTGGTTTTCAGCAGGTCAAAATCAAACTTGACCACATCGTCTTCGGTTTTCAGGAGCGTGACGAGATCGATGGAACCCAGATTACAGCTTTCATACGGCAGCAGCGGCTGCTCGCCGCAGGGGTTCGTGCTCTCGATTTCGCCAATGGAGGGAACGACGTTGTCTCCATTGAGGCGATCGAGGAAG
>JAQVML010000237.1 GCA_028703645.1 Eubacteriales bacterium | reverse complement strand
TGTCCTCGCGGGCATGGTCCCAGATCCCGCGTAAACGAGCGGATAGACGAAAACTGCTACCGATATACAGATAGTCCTGCTCGCTTTTAAGGGCGAAAAATAAGCAGCCACTCTTCTTCCATACATATTTTTTATGTCGGCCACCCGGTTCGTTGCGACTTCTCTTTCGCGATTTGTGATCCGCTCCGGGGGTTGTTTGGGATTTTTCCTGTATTTTTACCCTTCCATTATCTTGTTACCAATTTTTATTGTGAAGCGAACAAAAATCGATCGCGGAGTTGATTGCATGAGCATGCAGAAGAAATATATCCAGCTATATTCGATCCTCACAGATTCTATGAGTGATGGAACCTATTCTTCCGGAGACAAACTGCCTACGGAATTGGAGCTCGCGACAAAATACAGCATGAGTCGCCAAACCGTCCGTCAGGCGCTGGAGTTGCTGGAACGAAACGAAATGATCACAAAAGTACAAGGCAGCGGTTCCTATGTATCGAGCAAGGCAAAGTCCCTGAAAAAGACGATGCGCATCGCCGTTATCACGACCTATATCAGCACCTATATCTTTCCCGATATTTTGCGCGGAATCGAAGAGGTAACCACGAATAGCGGCTACTCCCTGCAACTGATGGCGACCAACAACAGCATCGCAAAAGAGCGCGATGTCCTTCAGTTTTTATCCAACAACGTTGTGGATGGTATCATCGTAGAGGGCACAAAGACTGCGCTGCCAAACCCGAACCTGCATTATTATCAGGAATTCGCCTGTAAAACGACGCCCCTCGTCTTCTTCAACGGCTACTATCCAACGCTCTTGCAAGAGTCCTCCTGCAAAATCATCACCATTACCACGGACGATTATGGCGGAGCGCATAAAACGACGACGGATCTCATTCAGCGCGGTCATCACCTGATTGGCGGTGTGTTTAAGAGCGACGATATTCAGGGTGTTCGGCGCTTCTCCGGCTATGTTGACGCGCTGACGGATGCCAATCTGCGAATCGACGATGATCACATCATCTGGTTTAATACCGAGTCCAAGTATTCCCCCGAATTAAAGCAGAGTCTAAACCGGCTTGCTACGGCATGTACGGCGATTGTTTGCTATAACGACGAGATCGCGTTTCTGATACTGGCATATCTCAACTCCAATCCCAGTTCGGTCACCGCGCTAAGAAGCTTTGACGGAACCATCACCGGCAGACAGAACATTGACTTCGTGTCCTACGGGCACCCGAAAGAAGCGCTTGGGCGACAGGCCGCAGAGCATATGATCGCCCTGATGACAAACAAGCCCGTCGAGAGTTTGGTGATGGATTGGGACACGGCGGAAAAATAACGCGTCCTTGTCTTTTTCCCTTATGAGGCAAAGCCAATCGCGACATGCGTCGTGTTGCGATCCAAACGCTCAAAAAAACAAAAACGACTCGCATTTTTTTTGCAAGTCGCTTTTTTTATATCAAGCGCTGTTCCCTTCGCTTCTGTTATCGCTTCTCAATTGCATCCTTCATCGAGCGAATCAATTGGCCGACAGCGGGGACGGCGTTTTTTCCATGTTGCTCAATCAGTCGGACGATCGCGGAGCCGACGATGACCCCGTCCGCATAGCTCGCCATCTGCCGCGCCTGATCCGGCGTAGAGATGCCAAAGCCGATTGCGCACGGAAGATTCGGGTTCGCCTGCCGAACCTGATGCACCATCTCCCCGATATCCGTCGTAATCTCCCCGCGCATACCGGTCACGCCCAGCGACGAAACGCAGTAGAGAAACCCTTTTGCCTCCGCCGCGATCATCGATATGCGTTCGCGCGAGGTCGGCGCAATCAGGCTGATGAAGTCAATGCCGTGCGTCTCGCACGCGGGCGCAAAGTCCGCCTTTTCCTCAAACGGCACATCCGGCAGGATCAGCGCGTCAATTCCGGCCTCCGCCGCGCGCTGTAAAAAGCGCTCCGTTCCGTAAGAAAACACGACGTTAGCATAGGTCATGAACGCGAGCGGAACGGTAACCTCGCTTCGAAGCGAACGCACCATATCAAAGATGCGATCCGTCGTGACACCCCCGCGGAGCGCGCAGACGTTTGCCGCCTGAATCACCGGCCCTTCCGCCGTCGGGTCGGAAAACGGAATGCCAAGCTCGATCAAATCCGCGCCAGAAGCCGCAATCTCCTTGACGAGCGCCGCCGTCGTCTCCAAATCCGGGTCTCCGCAGGTTAGAAACGCGATAAACGCTTTTCCGTTTTGAAACGCATGTCGAGTGTTACTCATCGATATCCTCCCCTCTGTAGCGGGCAATCGCCGCGCAGTCCTTATCACCGCGACCGGACAGGCAAACGACGAGTATCTCGTCCCGTCCCATGTTCGGGGCAATGCGCATGGCGTGTGCAATCGCGTGCGCAGACTCGATGGCGGGAATGATCCCCTCCGTACGGCTGAGGTATTCAAACGCGTCCACCGCCTGTTCATCCGTGATTGCAACGTATTCCGCGCGACCGGATTCGTGCAGCCAGGCGTGCTCCGGCCCGACGCCGGGATAGTCCAGCCCCGCCGAGATGGAGTAAACGGGCGCGATCTGACCGAATTCGTCCTGGCAAAAGATGGACTTCATTCCGTGAAAAATGCCCGCGCGGCCTACGCTCAGCGTTGCCGCGGTTTCCAGCGTGTCGATGCCGCGCCCCGCCGCCTCGCAACCGATCAGCCGAACGGAAGGATCGTCGATAAAGTGATAGAACGCGCCGATGGCGTTGCTGCCGCCGCCCACGCAGGCCAAGACCGCGTCCGGCAGGCGACCTTCCGCCTCCAACATCTGCGCCTTGATCTCCCGCGAAATCACCGCCTGAAAATCCCGCACGATGGTCGGAAACGGGTGCGGCCCCATCACGGAGCCGAGGCAATAGTGCGTATCGTCGATGCGATTCGTCCATTCGCGCATCGCCTCGGACACCGCGTCCTTGAGCGTTGCCGTACCGCTGGTGACGGGAATCACCTCGGCGCCGAGCAGCCGCATGCGATACACGTTGAGCGCCTGCCGGATGGTGTCCTCTTTTCCCATGTACACGACGCACTCCAAGTCCATCAGTGCCGCCGCGGTCGCCGTCGCGACGCCGTGCTGTCCCGCGCCGGTCTCCGCAATCAGGCGTGTTTTGCCCATCTTTTGGGCGAGCAGCGCTTGACCCAACACATTGTTGATCTTGTGCGCGCCGGTGTGGTTGAGATCCTCACGTTTGAGATAGATCTTTGCGCCACCGAGTTCGCGCGTCATCTTCCGCGCAAAATACAACCTGCTGGGTCTGCCCGCATAGTTGTTCAGCAGATCTTTTAGCTCGCTTTGAAACGCGGGATCGTTTTGATAATGCTGATACGCCTTGTCCAGTTCGATGACGGCGTTCATCAGCGTTTCCGGAATATATTGGCCGCCGTATGCGCCAAATCGTCCTTTTCTCTGTTCCATCTGTTCTCCATTCAGCCGTTTTGCCGAACCGCTTCGACAAACGCTTTCATCTTTTCATAATCCTTTACGCCATCCGTCTCCAGCTTGGAGCTGGAGTCCACCGCATACGGTTGATACCGCGCGATCGCCTCGCCAACGTTCTTTGCCGATAATCCGCCCGCGAGGAAGAACGGACGCGCGATGCCTTCCAGCAGCGACCAGTCAAACGATTCGCCTGTGCCGCCGCCGCCGTGATCGAGCAGAATAAAATCCGCCACGGATTGCTCCGCACGTTGCACATCGTCTCTCGTCGCGATCCGAAACGCCTGAATGATCGGCGCTTGCGTGTTGCTTTTAAGCGCGCGCACCG
>JAQVML010000236.1 GCA_028703645.1 Eubacteriales bacterium | reverse complement strand
CCTCCAATGGAGATTGCCTCGCGCATGGTCGCAATCGCGTCATCCAGATTTCTCTCGTCGTTGACATAGAGAGTGCAGAAGGCTTCATCTTTCTCCCCCTTGTCGCCAACGCGCTTATGCATAATCAATCCCACAGCGGGGTCGATGCTGTCTTCCTTCGTGGCTCTGCCGGCTCCCAGCACCTGCGCCGCTCTGCCGATCAGCTCCGCTTGCATGCCTACGATATAGCCCGCGTGATCCGCCGCGATCGGAACGAGCCGCTTGACCGCGCAAAGCTTGTCCATGCCTTCCAGCGTGAGATAGGATTCGTCTCCGCCCAGTTCATGAATCATCGCGCGCAGCTTGTTGAGTCCCGCTCCGCTGTCGATGGCCTGCTTGAGCATGGCTCTTGCTTCTTCATCCGAGCTTGCAAGCTTGGAGAGCAACAGCATTTGGGTACCCAGCAGCATGCAAACCTCGTAGAGCGCGTCGCCTTCCGGCACCTCGCCACTGAGTAGCTGCACCGCCTCGCGGAATTCCAGCGCGTTTCCGACCGAGAGCCCCAACGGTTGATTCATGTCGGTCACAACGGCGACCACCTCGCGCTTGAGGAGCTTGCCCATCTTGACCATCAGCGAAGCAAGTCGCTTTGCGTCCTCCACCGTCTTCATAAACGCGCCGCTGCCGACCTTGACGTCCAGCACGATCGCGTCCGCACCCGCGGCGAGCTTTTTGCTCATAATGCTCGCGGCGATCAGCGGCACGCTCTGCACCGTTCCCGTTACGTCGCGCAGCGCATACATCTTCTTATCGGCGGGCACGAGATTGCCCGTTTGCCCGATGACGCAAACGCCGGTTTTGCGAACGATCTGCTTAAAGCGGTCGATCGGCTGCGCAATATTCACGCCCGGAATGGATTCCAGCTTGTCGATCGTGCCGCCGGAAAATGCGAGTCCGCGACCGGACATCTTGGCGACCGTGCCGCCGCAGGCAGCGACCAGAGGCGCAACCACCAGCGTGGTCGTGTCGCCGACGCCGCCGGAAGAGTGCTTGTCCACCTTGACGCCGGGCAAATCGCTTAGGTCTACCGTGTCGCCGGAGTGCATCATGCTCAGCGTCAGATCGGCGGCTTCCCTCTCGTTCATATCGTTGAGCACAATCGCCATCAACAGCGCGGACATCTGATAATCCGGAATTTCTCCGCTGACGAAACCATCTACGATAAACTGAATTTCATCATGGCTCAGCTCTTCGTGATTCACCTTTTTTTCGATCAAATCTACCATTCGCATGGAAAAATATCCTCCTAATAATAAGATTTTAACGTTACATGTCGCTGATGACCGTCTCCACGGGTTCCGCGGGCGGAAACAGCGGCGGCGGAAGAATCGGCGTGTTTTTGATGATTAAGAACAGCGCGTCTGCCGCCTCGTCAAACGACGATGTCTCGATGGGAACCAGCGGGGTTTCGTCGATCTTCGCAAAGAAGTGCCCGTCGTCCGTAAAGGCAAGTATCGCGGCGTGCTTGTGAAGCAGGCGGCAGTGAAAGAGCAGTGCATCCGTCGTCGGGTCTTTCATGAGGCCCTCTTCATCGAGCAAGCGCGTTAGCACAATTAGCCAATCCGCGCGGCTTAGGTACAGATTGAATTCGCAGAGTTCCAGCACGGTTTCAATGCCGTTTCGGTACTCTACACGAATGTTGTTGCGCTGAGATGCGGGAATGCGTTTCCCGAGCACGGTTGCATACCGCCCATCCGGCACGTCGTCCGGCAGCACACCCGTTCCCGCAGCAACGACATATTCCGTAAAGCCTTTGTTTTGCGGCAGGGTGAGCGCCAGCGTCAGCTCTTCTTTTGTGAGCGATTCCGATTCGATAACCACGGTGCGATTCGGCAAAATTCCGTATTGCAGGCTTTTTGTTTCGCCGTTCTCAGTTCTAATCGCGGCCTTGAGATATCTGCCGTTGTTGGAGCAGACCAGCGCGTCGATGGTACCCTGCCCGCCGTCCGCAATGAGCTGTGTACGCAAGCAAGCTTTGGGCAGCATGTGAGAGGCAGACCGTAGCATATGCCGCGCGGCATCCGCCGACGTGAACTTTCCTTCCCACGCGTCCGGCGCAATCAAGATACGCCTGCATTGACCGGGCTTTTCACAAATCTCCGGCAGTGTGCCTGAAATCTGCATAGCACCATACGCAATCTCACCACCGCTGACGCTTCCGCCCGGCTGAACGCTACCGAGATATTCCACCGGACTGCATTTTTCCACACGGTTGTTTTGAATGAACGGGTGATAGATGGTCAAATACGAAAGCAACACCGGCTTTTGCTGCAATTGCGCAAAAAGCGCCTTACCAACCTTGAGCGGTAGATTGGAAAACATGCAGATGTAGGCTTTTTCACTCTCCGCATCCCCAACATCGTCCCATGTGCCAAAGAGCGTAGACCCGACGACATGCGTAATCGGTACTTCGGAAAATGCGATGTTCCAGCAATCGTTTGGCGTGAGATTGGAATCACTCGTCATCGCAAAGCGAAGACCGAGAGAAAACTTGGAGTATTCCATAGACGTATGCCTCCTCAAGCGGATCTGCTCCGCTTCGAGTTATTCTTCTTCCTCGCGTTGAAGCGCTTGCAGCTCCGCTTCCGCTTGTTCCCACTCGGCATAGCAGGTTTCGACCAACTGGCGCTGCGTGTCCAGCTGTTCATAAATCGCTTTTGCCGCCTCAAAATCGCTGGCGATCTGCGGATCAAACGCCTTTTCTTCCAAGGCTTTGAGCGCTGCTTCTTCCGTGTGAACGCGCTCTTCCGCTTTGCGTTGTGTGGTTTTGGCTCTTGCAATGGCGCTTTTACGCTCTTTGGAAAGCTGATAGTCGTTCTTGACCGCGGGCGCTTCTTTTTCCTTTGGCGCGGTGCTTTCGGCCAAGAATTCTTTATACGCGTCCCAGTCTCCTTCAAACTCGCGCATGCCGTCTTCATCCATGATGATGATGCGGTCTGCAATGCGGTTTGCCAGATAGCGGTCGTGGGTCACGATCAGCATCGTTCCGCCGTAATCGCTCAGCGCGCCTTCCAGCGCCTCGCACGACGGGATATCGAGGTGGTTGGTCGGCTCGTCGAGAAATAGCACGTTGCTGCCGTTGAGCATGAGCTTGAGTAGTTGTATGCGCGCAAACTCTCCGCCGGAAAGATCGCTCATGCGCTTAAATACATCATCCCCGCGAAAGAGAAACGAGCCAAGCATGTTGCGTAGCTGCTTCGTGTCATAGCGCGGAAAGCTCGCGTTGAGGGATTCCAGCATCGTACGCGGATCGTTCGGGCGCACGGTGCCCTGCTCGTAATAGCCCACGTGAACGTTGGAACCGAGTTTATAACTGCCGGAATCCGGCTCGATTTTATTGGTCAAAATCTTGAGCAGCGTGGTCTTACCGCAACCGTTTGCGCCGAGCAAACAGACCTTCTCGTCCCGCCGGATCATGAGATTTAAGCTTCGAAAGATCTCTCGATTGCCAAATCGCTTGCTCAAGTCTTTGCAGATGACGACTTCGTTTGCGGTCAACGCATCCGCCTTGAGGTGAAAATGAATCGCTTGCGGCGCATCTTCCGGCTTGACGAGCGTCGATTTGATCCGCTCGATCTGCTTTTCTTTGGAAGCGATGGTGACATAATTGCGCGCCTGGTTCCATCTGCGCTGTTGTTCGATGATGCCTTCAATGCGTTTGATTTCGCGGAGTGTGTTTTGATACTTTCGCATGGCAAACTCCCGCTCGTCCATCTTTTTCTCCATGGACTGGCTGTAGTTGCCGGAGTATTGGTTCA
>JAQVML010000235.1 GCA_028703645.1 Eubacteriales bacterium | reverse complement strand
TGTAACTAATTACATCGATTCTGTCCACTATGGAAATAAAAATAATATTCGCTGTATTTTCTCGAGAATTACGCCTTGTTTTGATGCCTGAATCGCTTGAATCTATGGATATTCTATGTTAGAATGCGGGTGTCGATCATGAATTACACTTCTTTTTCGCGTAACCGTTTACAAACAATCTAATTTTCAGGAGGACAACCGATATGCAGTTGATCGTGAAAAATGCGAAGCTTCGCGAGCGGGACGCGCTCACGGATATCGCCATCGATCGGGGCGTTATTCTCGAAATCGGCCCGAATCTGGCTTACCCCGCGGATACCGTCATCGACGCGAAGGGCGCGCTTGTAACCCCGAGCCTCATCGATCCGCACATTCACCTCGACAAAGTGAATATCTTTGACGTGGTGCGCAAGAATGTCTCCGGCACGCTCAAAGAGGCCATCGAGATCATCTGGGACAAAAAGAAAGACTATACGACCGAAGATATCCTCGCGCGGTCGGAAGACGTGCTCCTACGCGCGCTGAAAAACGGAACGCTGAATATGCGTTCTCATGTCGATGTCGATACCATCGGCGGGCTCAAGCCGCTGGAAGGCGTAAAGGCGCTCAGAGAGAAATATCGCAACGTCATGGATCTGCAACTCGTCGCGTTTCCGCAGGAGGGAATCATCAAAAACCCCGGTTGCGAGGCGCTGATGTGGAAGGCGATGGAATCCGGCGCGGACGTGGTCGGCGGCATGCCGGCAAACGAGTATTCGCCGGACGACAGCAGGGAGCATGTTCGCATCTGTTTCGATATCGCGGAAAAGTTCGACGCGGATATCGACATGCATGTGGATGAAACCGACGATCCGTTCTATCGCACACTCGAAATGATTGCGGACGAAGCGCTCAAGCGCGGCTGGATCGGTCGCGTCACCGCGGGACACACCTGCGCGCTCGCGGCGTATGACGATCATTATGCCAATTACGTGATCGAAAAGTGCGCCAAAGCGCAGATTCGCTTCATCACCAATCCCGTCACCAACCTGCTCTTACAGGGTCGTCTGGACAAGCAGCCGATTCGCCGCGGCATTACGCGCGTGAAAGAATTGCTCGCCGCGGGCATTCTCGTCAGTTTTGGTCAGGACTGTGTGAAGGACACGTTTTATCCCTATGGCAGCGCGGATATGCTGCAGGTTGCCAACGTGACCGCGCACGCGGCGCAGATGAGCCTGCCGCCGGAGATCGAGACCGTGTATGACATGATCACCACCACCGCGGCGGAGATTTTGAAGCTGGACAACTACGGCCTCGCTGTTGGAAAGAAAGCAAACCTCGTCGTAGTCAACGCGAAGGACGCGCGCGACGCCATCCGCCTGACGCCGGAGCGGCTCTACGTGATCCGCGAAGGAAAGATCGTTGCAAAAACCGTCGTACAAACGGAGCTGTATCTCTAATTCAGGGATCAGAGCAAACAAATAACATAAAGGAGCGATTTTGTTCGCTCCTTTTTTGTTTGCCGTATTCAACGAAATCGCCCGCTTCACCAGCCCAGTTGGATGATTCTCCTTGGACAGCCGGAGGAGCAAAGGCCGCAGCCCTCGCACTCGTCGGAATCGATCGTAATCGCCCCGTCCACGCGTGAAATCGCGTCATAAAGACAGCCGTTGATGCAGACGTTGCAATCCGTCGTTGCGAGATCGCACCGCTCGGTGATCCTCGCTTTGAGCCGGTTGGGTTTGATATCCTCAAACGGCATCAGCGAAGGCAGCGCGGAGCCGCGCACCTGCTCAATCTCCGTGTGTCCGTGGCACGCCAGCCAATCGTCCAAATCGCCGATCAGTTTCGTGATCACGCCATATCCATCCCGCTGAATCGCGGAAGCGAGCTGAATCGCCGTCGCGCCGAGCATGATGAACTCCAGCGCGTGCTCCGCCGTTTGGATTCCGCCGACCGAGCAGATCTGCATCTGCGTATACTGCCGCAATTGCGCGGTCGTTGCCAGCGAAATCGGGCGAATATTGCGGCCCGTATAGCCGCCATAGGTGGACATCTGCGCCTTGCGCGTCTCGATATCAACCCCGCGCAGTCCTTTGATTGCGTCGATCGCGCTGACCGCTTTGGCGCCCGCTTGCTCAATCGCCTGCAGAAACGCGGGTGAAACAGCAGCCTCGTAGGAGAGCTTGACCATCACCGGAATCGAGACCGCGTCCACCGCCGCGCGCACAAACGCCCGGATATCCGCAGAATGGTTGCAAACGCTTTCGTTGCGGGAACCAATCGGCGCGGAGATGCTGATTTCAATCGCATCCGCCCCCATTCGCTCCGCCTTTGCCGCTAGATAGGCAATCTCGGAAGCGGAAGAACCCCAAATGGAACAAATCAGCTTGCTGTCGTGTTTCTTGACCTGTTCCAGTTCGCATTCCCATTGTTCCAAATGCAGGTCGGAATACAGCATGGTGTTAAACATGCGATATCCGTCCACAAACAGGCGCGGCGAAACACGCTGTTTTGCTTCCAGCGTGATCGTCTCCGTAATGACGGCGCCCGCGCCCGCGTCAATGCAGCGCTGGATGGACTTGCCGTCCCGTGCCCAGGGTCCGGCCGCCGTAACCACAGGATTTTTGAGATTGAGTCCCATTAGATTGATCGGTTTCGACATTGCAAATGCCCCCTTGCACAAGAATGGGTCTGGAAGCGGAAAAAGCCACTGTTCGGTGCGTTCGCTCTCATGCGATAAGCAGGGTCTTGAAGATGCGTTTGCCGGAAAAACCGCCGTTTGGGAACGACAGTTATTTAATCGAATAGTTCGTAGATATATTTCTCGTTACCGCAGGACCTGCGAATCTTCAGCTTCGGCTGAAGCACCATCTCCTGCGGAACGCCAAGTTCCAACTCTTTGTTTTCAATGCTGTCAAACAGCAGCCGTCCCGCCGCCATGCCGAGCTTGCTCGCGGGCAGCTCCAGCGCGGTGATTGGCGGATTAACGAGGCCGCATACAGGCGAATCCGTCATGCTGGCAATCGCCAGCTTTTGCGGCACCGGTATCCCCGCGTCCTGCGCGGCCTTCAGCACGCCGAGCGCCTGCCCGTCTCCCGCGGTGATCAGCGCCGCGGGCAACTTGCCCTGCTGAATCATCTGCTGAGCCGCGACATAGCCGCTCTGGACGCCGCCGGCGCAGGTGACGAGTTTGCTTGTAATCTCGCGGCGGCTTTCGCGAATGGCGGCGGCAAATCCCGCCTCCATCTGCGCGTTTTTATGCAGCTCTGCGGTGTTCAGCATCAGATCGACGCTCGCGTACCCGAAGGAGAGCAAATGTCTCGTCAGGCGATATGCGCCCTCTTCAAAATCGATATAGCAGAGCGTATCACAACCGCTGTGACGGTTTTTGCCGACATGGACGCACGGAATTCCGCTTTCTCGCGTTTGCAGCACGCGCTCCTCCGAAATATTGGAGGACACCAGCGCAATTCCATCGACGCGCCTGTTTTCGCACATGCGCAAACTTTCGTCCTCAATCTGCGCGTCGCCATGGGTGTTGCAAAAGAACACGGCGTATCCCTTGTTGCGCGCGACGGTCTCGATGCCGGAGATGATTTTCTGCTGCGTTTCGCTCTCAATCTCCGGAACCAGCAGCGCAATCGTCTTCGTGATGCCTAGATTCAGCCCACGCGCAAACCAATTTGGCGTGTAGTTCTGTTCTTTCATGATGGCAAGCACATGATCGCGCGTCTCCGGAAGCACCTGCTCCGGGTGATTGAGCACGCGTGAGATTGTGGCAACAGATACACCGGCCATCTCGGCCACTTTGCGAATGTTCATAAATCCCCCACGTCGC
>JAQVML010000234.1 GCA_028703645.1 Eubacteriales bacterium | reverse complement strand
GAATCGGCCTCCGCGGGAGTGTGATGCTCGGCGCGGAGCTGCTCTTTGCCGGAATCATCGCAATTTGGGCCTATCGTTCGCCGCTGATCGGGCCTTCGCTCTATCTGCCTTTCTCAGGCGGAGAATGGGATATCGGGCTTTGGTATGTGCCGCTGGTCATTCTCACCGTGATGGTGATGGCAAACGCCGCGCACCTCAGCGAAGGGATGGACGGTCTCGTGGGCGGCGTCAGCGCGACCTATGCGCTCTCCATGATTGCAATCTTCGCCGCGATGGCGACGATGGTCAATCAAAACGGCGAGCTGCTCAAGGGGCACAACTTTGTCGGCGGCGCGATCTTCGCCGCCGCGGTTGCCGGAGCGGGCATTGGTTTTTTGCGCTACAACGTATATCCGGCGCGTATCCAGCCCGGCTCGACCGGCTCGCTCGCGTTTGGTGGCGCGGTCGCGATGATGGGCATTCTCAGCCGGTCGTTGATCATCCTGCCGCTGATGAGCGCGTGCCTACTGGTGAGCCTTGGCTCCGTGTTGCTGCAATCGTTTAGCAGCACGCGGGAAGGCGGCAAGAGACTCTTCCGCGCGGTGCCGCTGCATCGGCATTTTGAGGCGCTTGGGCATCCCGCGTCGCAGATCGCGACGATGTATACCATCGTGACCGCGCTGATTTGCGCGATTTGCCTGCTGCCATATTTTCGATAAGCACTTCGCCCGAATCCAACAAGCAATTTGCTCGAACAAATCATGCGACGATATTGACGAAGGAGAGAACTATGAAAATTTATACTGTGATCGGTGGCGTCAATGGGGCGGGGAAATCAAGCTTGACCGGTGTATTGAAGACCGAACGTTCCGATTTGGGCAAGATCATCGACGTAGATAAATTAGCGGTGCAGTACGGCTCCTTTATCGAGGGCGGAAAAGCCGCTATTCAGACGCAGGAATCCTATATTCGCGAGGGCATCAGCTTTACGCAGGAAACGACGCTGTCGGGACAGCGACCTTTGCGAATGATAAGATAACAGATGCAATGCTTTTCGACAGAGAAGAAAAGCATATGTTCGGAGGCAATGAACTACATGGAACAACACAAAAAAGCGCTGATCGTCGGCATGGCAAAAAGCGGCGTCGGCGCGGCAAAGCTGCTCAAAAACACCGGCTGGGACGTGATCATCAACGACAAAAAGACCGAGATTGCGGGGCTAAGTGAGGCGCTGAGCGGCGTGGACGTCGCCTGGCGGCTTGGCGAAGACCCGCAAACGCTGTTTGACGGGGTAACGCTTATCGTCATCAGCCCGATTATTCCGATGACGGCGCCGTTTGTGCGCGCGGCGCGGGGAAAGGGCATTGAGGTCATCAGCGAAATCGAGCTTGGCTACCGCTATAGCCACGCGGAGTTTGTCTGCATCACCGGCACCAACGGTAAGACGACCTGCACCGCGCTGACCGGGGAGATCTTCAAAGCCGGCGGCAGGCACACGTTTGTGCTCGGCAACATCGGGGTTCCGATCACCGAGCACGCGCTGGAAACGCGCGCGGGCGACGTGGTCGTCGCGGAGACCGCGGGCTTGCAGCTGGAAGGAAACGTACACTTCCATGCGCGGGCCGCGGGTGTTTGCAACATTACACAAGACCACCTCGACCACTTTGGCACGATGGAGAATTACATCGCCGCTAAATGCAAGATTTTTGACCACCAAACGAGCGAAGACATCGCGGTGCTGAACTATGACGACGCGGTGGTGCGCGACATGGCGCGATTAACGCCCGCGCGCGTGTTCTATTTTTCGCGCAAGGCGGAGGTGCCACGCGGCTTGTTTTTGCGCGGGGATACGGTCGTTTACCGCGACGAAACCGGCGAATACGACCTCATCCGCGCGGACGAGATCAAGATTCCCGGCGGACACAATCTGGAAAACGCGATGCTAAGTTCACTCCTCGCGCTGGGCATGGGCATCGCTCCCGGTGCTGTGCGCGAGACGCTGCGCTCGTTTCCCGGCGTGGAACACCGCATCGAGTTTGTGCGGGAGTTTGACGGCGTTCGCTACATCAACGATTCCAAGGGAACCAACCCGGACTCGACGATCAAGGCGATTCAGGCGATGACGAGGCCGACCGTGCTGATTCTCGGCGGCTACGACAAGCACAGCGATTTTCACGAGCTGTTTGAGCACTTTCGCGGCAGCCAGCTCAAGTCCATCGTCGTGCTCGGCGAAACCAAGCAAAAGATACTCGATACCGCGCGTGACACGGGGTATTTGGGCTATTGCCACGCGACGGCAACGTTTGAGGACGCGGTTTCCTGCGCGCGTGTGATCGCAAGCACCGGCGACGCGGTGCTGCTTTCGCCCGCCTGTGCGAGCTGGGACATGTTTGATAACTTTGAACAGCGGGGCAGGGTGTTTAAAGAGATCGTGAACCGGTTCGCGTAACGATTAGATCATAACAAAAACGCCCTTGCGGGCGTTTTTGTTATCGTATCGCTTAATCAATCGTTCACGATGTCGATGTGGCAAGGTTTCATAGCAAGGAGCGCGGTCTTGTGACCTTCCGGCGTTGCGCCCGCGCAAGCCGCGGCGTCGACCGTAATCGTCGCTTCGGGATAAAACGCCTTGAGCAACAGCGCGTTGCTGATCACGCAGATATCCGTGCAGAGGCCGACAAGCTCGATTTCCTCCGGCTCGTGACCATCCAGCATCTCGTGGATGCGCATCGGCAGACTCACGCCGCCGAAGGTGTCCTTCGCGATCATGTGCTGCTCATCGGCTACATTTTTGTGCATCAGCGCCATCCAGACGGCGGAATTCGGTGCCCAGCCGTCGGTGCCCGCGATGCAGTGCTTGACGGGCAGCTTTTGCCCCTCTTTTGTGCTGAGGTAATCTTCCGTGTGCGTGTCCAGCGTGTAGAGAATCAGTCCGTCAAAGTCGAGAATCCGCTTCACGACGGGTTCCACAACCGCCTGCGCTTCCTTCGTGCCCAGAGAGCCGGTGATGAAGTCGTTTTGCATGTCGACGACGACGAGGACTTTTGTTACGGGTGCTTGTTCCATATCATTGTGTTCCTTTCGGATAATGTGTTCTTTTATCGGGGCATTGTCCCGGAGACGACGTAGAGCAGCACGCCCGCCGCCACGGATGCGTTGAGAGACTCCGCACGCCCGCGCATCGGGAGGCGATAGCGCGCACATTGTTCGGCCACCGCTTCGCTGACGCCGCCGCCCTCGCTGCCGATGACGAGCGCGACGCTTGGCTGTAATTTCGGCAGCGTCTCTTCTCCGCGCAGATCGCCGCATAACGCGGTGAACCCCTGCTGTCGCATTTTTTGCAGCTCCGGCACCAGCTCGCCCTGCCAAACCGGCAGATGATAGGTGGAGCCCATCGCGGCGCGCAGCGTCTTTGGCGCGTATACATCCGCGCACGCGGGGGATAGCAGCAGTCCGCTTGCTCCGAACGCATCCGCCGAGCGGAGGATGGTTCCGACGTTGCCGGGGTCCTGCACGCCGTCGAGCACGACGACCAGACCGGCTGGATACGCCTCCGGCGGCGTAAGCGCGGGCGTTTCCACAACGGCGACGATGCCCTGCGGGGTTTGACTTTCGCAGAGGGATTCCAGCACGGAGCGGGAGACGACATAGGTAACCGTGCCCTCCGGAGGGGTAAACGCAAACCCGTCTTCCAGAAAACACGAAACGATCTTCGCGCCGGAAGCGACCGCATCCCGCACGAGCTTTTCGCTCTCGATCAAATGCAGCCCGCTTGTCTTGCGCTCTTTGCGCAGGAGGAGCTTTCTCGCTTCCTTGACGCGCTCATTTGCGCGGCTCTCGATGATCATCT
>JAQVML010000233.1 GCA_028703645.1 Eubacteriales bacterium | reverse complement strand
CGGAGGATGGATGCAAGACCTGTTTAACCGCATCAGCGGCTGTTGCTTTACCGGTCACCGGCCCGATGCGCTGCCCGCGTTTGGAAACGAGCAGGCCGAGGAGATGATCTCCCTCGTCTATCTGCTTAATCGCGCGGTCGAGAGCGCAATTGAGGACGGCGTGACGGAGTTCTACGTTGGCGGCGCACAAGGGTTTGACACACTCGCCGCGGAATGCGTTCTTCGCCAGCGCGAAACACATCCGGCTCTCTCCCTCCACCTCGCGCTGCCCGGCAAAAATCAAACAAGCGGCTGGAATGCTCGCGACAAAGCACGATATGCTTCTATCTTAAGCGAAGCAACCGACGTTTGGTATGCGCATGATCTCTGCTCGCCGGAGTCGATGAAGCGCCGAAACCGTTATCTCGTCGATCACACGGGTAGATGCGTCGCTTATCTGCGGCGTATGCGCGGCGGAACGCTCTACACCGTCAACTATGCGCTCGACTCCGCCATTCCGGTCGATAACCTTGCCGAGCGCATGATGATGCTATAACACACGAACGTTCCCGTCTCACGCAAACAGCACGTCATTTCCCGGCGTGCTTTTTATTTGCTTGCCAGTAATTTTTATTCATGCTACAATCCGAATCACTGTTTGTTTGAGCAGTGATTCTTCGGATTGCGGCTGTCGCAATCCCTGTAAACTGTTGACTCCTGAACAGAAAAAACTAGAAATTTGGGTATTATGGAAGAAAACACGATCCCTTCTCCCCCCGTGCGGGTCAATAAAATGGCGGTGCAGCCGGAGGGCAAGCTGCTCTTTGGCATGGGAGCGCCGCTTGCGCTTTCTATGATGATGCAAGCTGTCTACAATATCGTGGACAGTATCTTTGTTTCGTATCTTGGCGAAAGCGCGTTGACCGCGGTTTCCCTGTCGTTTCCAATCTTTATGCTCATGATCTCTGTCGCGGTTGGTACCGGAGTAGGCATCAACTCGCTGATTTCACGCCGTCTTGGCGCAAAGCGTCATGACGAAGCCGAGCACGCGGCTGGCAACGGTTTTACGATCATGCTTCTTTCGATGTTGGTGTTCGTGGTATTCGGTCTCTTCGGAACGCGTCCGTTCATGCGTGCTTATACGGAGGTTCCGCAGACGTTCGAATATGGCGTCACTTATCTTTCTATCGTTCTGACCTGCTCCGTCGGGTTGTTTATGCAGATCTATTGCGAGCGCATTCTGCAATCTCAGGGTAAGAACTTTTATGTGATGCTCGTGCAGATCATCGGCGCGGTGTTCAACATTGTTTTCGACCCGATCCTTATCTTCGGCCTGCTCGGTTTCCCGAAGCTTGGCATGGCGGGCGCCGCCATCGCGACCGTTGGCGGGCAGATACTCGCGATGTTGATCTCGTTTGTACTCATCTTCAGCAAGAAAAACGACGTTCGCCTGCGCGCAAAGCACCTGCGTCTCAACGCGTCCGTCGTACGTGAAATCTACTCGGTCGGTTTCCCCAGCATTATTCTACAGGCGCTCGGCACGGTGATGACGCTCGCACTCAACGGGATATTAATCGCGTATACGGAGACCGCAGTCGCGGTGTTCGGCGTATATTTCCGCGTGCAATCCATCGCCATGATGCCGCTGTTTGGCATGACGAACGCCTCGATGAGCATCATCGCCTTCAACTACGGCGCGCAGAATAAAAAGCGCGTCATGCGCACCTGGCGGCTTTCCTTGATCACCGGAATCGTAATGATGACCCTCATGGTGCTCGTCTTTCTGCTGCTGCCGGATCAAATTCTGAGTCTTTTTAACGCGACGGACGAAATGCTGCGCATCGGTCGCGCCGCGATGACCATCATCCCGCTGGGCCTCGTGCTGGCAAGCGTCAGCATCGTGTGTTCCGTTATGTTTCAGGCCATCGGAAAAGGGTCTTACAGCATGTATCTCTCTCTCGCGCGGCAGCTCTTCGTGCTTGTTCCCGTGGCGTGGCTGCTCTCCAAGCTGTTTCACGAGGTCACCGCGGTCTGGTGGGCGTTCCCGATTGCGGAGGTGTTTACCATTGTGCTCGCGCTGTGGATGTTTTACCGCATCTATAACGATCGCATTCGCACAATGCCGCCGGAACCACCAATTCTTGCGTGATTCATCCAACAGGCGTTTTCGAGCGCCTGTTTTTTTATCCGCTGAATTTCGGCACAGATTTTGTTTTTTGATTGCGAAGCGGTTCGTAATATGCGAAAATAGCCAAAAGGGGGATGAACTGCATGGAACGTATCTCAAAACGCGATTATTACCTCTCGATCGCCGCCGAGGTGGCAAAGCGCTCCACCTGCCTGCGCAGGCAATACGGCGCGGTCATTGTGAAAAACGACGAAATCATCGCTACCGGTTACAACGGAGCGCCGCGCGGAGACGAAAACTGCTGCGACGTAGGTTCCTGTTGGCGGGATCGGCACAACATTCCCCATGGCGAGCAATATGAAAAATGCGTCGCCGTCCACGCGGAAGCAAACGCAATCATCAGCGCGAGCCGAAACGAAATGATCGGCAGTACGCTGTATCTCTATGGCTTTGAGGGATTCGATCGCCCAATCGAGAACCCCGCGCCGTGCATCATGTGTACGCGCCTCATCAAAAACGCGGGCATCGAGCGCGTAATCAATCAACTGGGAGAAGTAACGCTATGAATCAAATGCGGGTTGGCGAGGGTACCGTCGTTCTGCTTGCGGGCGGCGGAAAAGTGTATACCGATGTTGCGGCGCGCTTTACGCGCAGCGAGCGAGGGTTGAGCGAGATCATCGCCTCGCCCTATAACGCGGATCTCGTGCGCAGTATCATCGAAAAAGGGCACCTCGCCGCAACCGAGTTCGACTATTTTCTCTTCGGCGTTGAAGGATATTCCCGCGTGACGGAGGTACAGCTGGTGCGCAAGCGCCTCGCAAGCTACCTCATCAAGAGCGGACGCGTACAAAAAGGCGGCAAGCGTTCCTACGACGTCGTGCTGCCGGATTCCATTTTGCCGCATCGCACGGACTGCACGCTACCGGATGGGACCACGGTTTCGCTTGGCGCGGTCGATTTGCTCAATATGCTCGAAGAGTGGTATGACGCGGGCGTGGAAGCCGGATATAAAGAAGAGGATTTGCGCTATCTCAAGCCGCAGGCGACGGAGTTTAAGGCGCTGATCGGCATGAACGCGCATGCGCTGCTGGATTGGTTCAAAATTCGCTGCTGCAAGAATGCGCAGGCAGAGATTCGAGACCTCGCCAACAAGATGATGCATCTTTGCAAAGAGGCCGCACCGGCTTTGTTTGAAGACGCCGGCCCAAGCTGTGTCTCGCTCGGCTATTGTCCTGAGAATGAGTTTCAGCATCCGTCCTGCCATGTCATCCGCAAAAAAGAAGCGCTGGAGTTGTTGCGAAATGCCGCGAAACGTTCGTAAAGCATATATCGTTTGCCGCCGTTGCAACACGCGCTTTACCGGCGGATATTGCCCGTATTGCGGCGCGGAAAACGGCGCCGCGCGGTCGGTTCTTGGCAGAGGCGGCCTGATCGGCGGGTTACTTCGGTTTCTCTTTTCTCTCGTCATCCTCGCGATCATACTCTCGATCGCGTTTATTGTGCTGGACTACAGCGCCTCCGCTTCGGGGGACGCGCACGGAGCCGCGCGCGCCATATTAGACAGCGCGCGCTATGCAATTCCCGCAAGCGTGTTGGACTTCTACGCGTCCATCAAGGCCCAGTTCCTCGACCGCTGGATCACGCAGATCATCGAGTTTTTCCGCGTATTGTTCAGTTAACTGATTTCACGCATAAAAGAGCGCCGGGCATAAGTCCGGCGCTCTT
>JAQVML010000232.1 GCA_028703645.1 Eubacteriales bacterium | reverse complement strand
TGTTTGGTTTGCAAAGATGGTAATAGAGTTCTCGCGGCGCGGGCTTCGTATCGCTCAGATATGCATATGTTTTTGCGGGCACCTCCGGCGAAACGCCGTGTTTTTTTCGCGATTTCCAAATCCAGTTCACGAGACTGCCGGTGTTCTTGCAGCCGATCTCCGTGCAAACCAGCCCTGGGTCGACCACATACGACGTGATCCCGTCGCCTAAATAGCGTTCGTTTAACCCTTTTGCAAAAAGAATGTTCGCGAGTTTTGATTGTTTATACGCCGTCAGCGGGTTATATCCGCGGGTCAGCATCACATCGTTCCAATGCATGCGCATGTGCTTGTGGCTCTCGCTGCCGGTCATGATCACGCGTCCCTCCGCTCTTCTCAGTTGCGGCAGAAGGCGATATGTCATCAGAAAACTCGCCAGATGGTTGAGCGCAAACTGCTGTTCATAGCCTTCCTCCGTCGTGGTATACCAGCTTCGAACACATCCGGCATTATTGATCAGCACTTCGAGACGATCTTCATTTGTCTCCTGTAGAATCTGCGCAATCTCCGCCGCCGCGCGCTCAACTTCCCGCTGCTGCATCAGATCCGCACACAGAAACGTGATGTTTGCATTCGGTTGACTCGCCAATACCGTTTGTTTTGCTTGCTCGCATCGCGTCTGATCACGCCCGATTCCAATCACGCGGAAGCCTTTTTGCGTAAGCTCCGCCAGGGCTGCGAGTCCGATGCCGGAGCTCGCCCCCGTAATCACTGCTGTTTTCATGATTTCCCTTTCTGAAAAATCGATCCTATCGTTTGTAATTATTCGTCATTTTAAGTGTACTCGCTCAATGGACCGTTGCCGGATATCCAAACCAACCCAGCGCATGCCAGAATCCCCAGGAATGTGTATAGAGGCTGAGGATAGCGAATCCCGCGATGAACGTTTCGGCGAAGAGCAGCACCGCCCAGAGCAAAGTCCCGCGTAACGCACGGCGCGTTTTGGGCGCGAACTGCGGGTTTAACGGCAAGAGCGGGAGCGCTTCTTCGCGGATCATGTTCCTTCTCCAGCGGAGGCTTGCGCGCACCATTTGCCGCAGCATGGCAAAGCAGTAGAACGCGAACAGAACGATCATGACCCCGAGCGCAATCAGAGAAACGCCGAAAACGATTGCGCCGCCATACGGCATTGGAGGCAGAATGTTCATAAAGTTTAAGCCCGCGATCAACTCTACGCCAAGCGCTGTTGGAACCAGCGAGCCGATGAAGAGCCCCACAATAAAACAAAGAAATGCGCCGTATAACATCACCTCGAAGATGCCGATGATCGTGAGCCAAATCACGAGCAGTGTCTTCTTTCCGCCTTTTCGCTTCTGTTCTCGGGGTAAGCCCGCGAATTGGAGCGCGATCTGCACAGGTGAACCCAGCTTGGCCGCGACTTCTTCTTCCGTGAATCCGTCCGCCAGCTTAAACAGAAAGTGCTGTTCATATTCGGAGACGATGTCTTCCGCGTCCACAACTGCGTTTTGATTGAGTGCCGTTTTTAATTCGTTTAAGTATTCCTGCTTCGTCATTTTCTTAATCCTCCAGTATGCTTTCAACTATCGCCGCAAAATTCAGGTAGTCGTTTCGGTCGGCTTGATACGTTGCCCGGCCTTCTTTCGTCAAAGAATAATACTTTCGCGGCGGGCCTCCGCTCTCCTCCGAAAGATAGGTCGTCACAAAGCCGTCGCTCTTGAGCTTTCGTAAAATCGGGTATACGGTTCCGTCCGCAATGTCGATCTTTTGAGAAAGATATTCGGAGATTTCATATCCGTACCAGTCTCTTTTTGCAAGCATCGACAGCACGCAAAGCTCCAGCACGCCCTTTTTATATTGAACATTCATCGTCGTCCTCCGCTGGCTTTCATGCCATTCATCGTCTACTACTATATAATATTCAGTAGTTTGAGTTTTGTCAAGTATCCGTTGAAATTTATACTATTTTTTCTATACATTTCGTCATACATGTGTAAAGATATGCGTTATATTTTGGAACAGATAGGCATTTTAATATTATATATAATCTAATTATTTTATTGTTTTTCGGGTTGTAGCAAACAGAATTTTAGTTATTTTTGTAATCGGATCAAAAAAACGAATGTTTTTATATATTATTTCAATATTTTTTCACTTTTCCTCTTGCAATTCTGTTTTGCATACTTTATAGTACACCCAAGATCAAGCAAGGGCGCTGTCTGAATTGCAGGCAGCGCCCCTCTTGTTCTATTTTTATATTGGGAGGTAATCCACATGACAGAGATTCTAGATGCGGTAAATGGTGTTGTGTTTCCGGTTTGGTTTCTAATCGGCGCTGCACTCGTGTTCTTTATGCAGGGCGGTTTTGCAATGGTAGAAACCGGCTTTACCCGTGCGAAAAACGCGGGCAACATCATCATGAAGAATTTGATGGACTTCTGCATCGGTACCGTCGTATTCGTTCTGCTCGGCTTCAGTCTCATGATGTCTGAGAACTACTTGTTCGGTATCATCGGAATGCCGGATTTCCAAATCTTCACGAACTTTGCAGAATTCAATTTCTCAAGCTTCGTCTTCAACCTGGTGTTCTGTGCCACAGCGGCGACCATCGTCTCCGGCGCAATGGCAGAGCGCACAAAGTTCTCGGCTTACTGTATTTACAGCGCGATCATCAGCTTGGCCGTGTATCCAATCGAAGCCGGTTGGGTTTGGAACCCGCAAGGCTGGCTCTTCAACCTCGGTTATATCGATTTTGCTGGTTCCTCCGCGATTCACATGGTCGGTGGTATCACCGCGTTTATCGGCGCCGCGATCCTCGGCCCGCGCATCGGAAAATACTTTAAAGACGCGAAGACCGGCAAGAAAACCTCCCGCGCGATTCCCGGTCACTCCATTACACTCGGCGCACTTGGCGTATTCATCCTCTGGTTTGGCTGGTATGGATTCAACGGCGCTGCGGCGCTCAGCGTTGAGCAGCTCGGCTCCATCTTCCTGACCACGACCATCGCTCCGGGTGTTGCAACCGTCGTGACCATGCTCTTCACCTGGATTAAGAATGGCAAGCCCGACGTTTCGATGTCTCTCAACGGCGCTTTAGCAGGTCTTGTCGCAATCACGGCTCCCTGCGCAAACGTTGACGCACTCGGCGCGATCGCGATCGGCGGCGTTGCCGGTATCCTCGTTGTGCTCGCGGTCGAGTTCATCGACATGAAGCTGCACGTTGACGATCCTGTCGGCGCGGTTGCCGTACATGGTGTAAACGGTCTCTGGGGCACGCTGGCGGTTGGTCTCTTTGCGACGGACACCGCGCCCGGCATGACGGCGAAGGGCCTCTTTTACGGCGGCGGCTTCACCCAGCTTGGCATTCAGGCGCTCGGCGTTGCGGCAATCGCTGCCTGGACCATCGTCACGATGAGTGGCGTATTCTTCCTGATCAAAAAGACAAACGGCCTTCGCGTTTCTGCGGAAGAAGAAATTCAGGGTCTCGACTTGCCGGAGCACGGCCTTGCGAGCAGCTATGCAGACTTCATGATTACGGTTCCCGCGCTTGACATTGGCGCAGTCACGGTTGCAAATTCTGCCACTGCGGTTCCGCAGGAAGTCGCCATCCCCGTCAAGGATCTCACCCACCCCGGCGCGAAGATTACAAAAGTCACCATCGTGACCAATCAGTACAAGTTCGCCAGCTTGCAAAAAGCGCTTGACGACGTCGGTATCACTGGCATCACCGTTACCAATGTACTTGGCTACGGCATGCAGAAGGGTCACGCGCAGAAATACCGCGGCGTAGAAGTTGAAACCAAACTGCTACCCAAGGTGCAGGTAGACGTCGTCATC
>JAQVML010000231.1 GCA_028703645.1 Eubacteriales bacterium | reverse complement strand
GATGACATATTTTCCCATAACATTCAGCCTCCGTTTTTTGTTACCATATCATTTTTGCCAGTAAAAAGCAAGCGTAGAGCACACGAAGAGAAACCAAGTCAAGATTGTTCACAATCCGGTTTGACGACAAGAGGGATCAACTCCAGTTCGAATTCGTGGTAATCTGCAAATTGTTGCCGCAATCGCGAACCATACCACATATTGTGGTGTTCACAATTTTGGCGCCATATTTGAACAAACTTTGAACAAAATGACAAATTTTCTACGCTGTATGGTAGAAAACTCTTGCCTTTTCCGCTTTCATTCGCTATGATGGCGTTATGGCGCACAAGGGTAAGACGTACCAGTCTGTGCAGAAATCCTTTTTTCGAGGTAATCTACGATGACGATGACCGAAAAACTCGACATACTCATATCCGAACGCGGGATCAACAAATCCCAGCTGTCCCGTCTTTCGGGTATTCCATATATGACGATTGTCAACTTTTATGAAAAAGGCACCGAGAACATCAAGCGTTCCACGCTGATCAAGCTCTCTCGTTTTTTTAACGTTACCGTGGATTATTTAATCATCGATGAGGAGACACGCCGCGCGTATCCAAGCATCGCGCCCAAATCCGGCCAAATCACCGCGCTGCCAACCTCGGTTGTCAAGCCGCGCATCTACCGCGCCATCAAAGGCGTTCCCTTGTTGGACGAGCAGAACATCGCTTGTTATGACGAGGTTCCGCAAAGCATCCGTTGCGATTTCACGCTGCGCTTCAGCGGAGACAGTATGAAAAAGCTCAACATCAACGATGGGGACATCGTCTACGCCAGCATGATGGAAGACGTTCGGAGTCATGAAGTAGCGGTCGTCATGCTCGATGGCGCGCTGACGCTCCGGCGGGTCTATAAGAACGATAACCAGATTGTACTGATGGCGGAAAACCCCGCCTATGTACCGATCGTCATGCGCGCGGGCTCCAATGTTCATATTCTCGGCAAGGCGGTTGCGTTTCTAAACCCCAACGCCTCCGAGAGCCTCGTATAAGGCAAACAATTAAGCTGCAACTTCATCATTATGTATGCAAAAAAACCTGTGGTGATTCACAGGTTTTTTGATGTTCCGATTCGTTTATCCGATTTTTAAGCAGACGATCTGCGGGCCTTTTCCGCTGCCGCCCTTGCCACGCGTGCCAACGACCAGCAGGTTGTTGAACACGGCTGGCGTGGAGTCGATACGGCTGCCGATATCAATGCTGTTAAGCATGTTGCCGTTTGAGGCGTCGTACATGGTCACATATCCGCCGCGATCGCACTGAATGAGATACGCTTTCCCTTGCGCGTCGTAGACCACGACAGGACTCGCCCAGTAATCGTTGCTCTGTTCGATCGACCAGATGATAGCGCCGGTCGATTTGTCATACGCCACAATCCTGCCGCCAATCGCATAACTGCCGCCCGCGTTCTTCTGCGGCAATACCTCGTCGCTGGTTTGCGCGCCCTCCGCGGCTGCGGTCGCCGCCGGGTCCGGTGTATCCGCCGTGGTTGCCGCGGTGTTTCCGCCGGAAAGCGCCGCCAGACTGAAGGAATAGATCACGAGATTGCTGATCTGTCCCCGCCCGACATGCGGCGTCGCGACAATGCCGCCGCTCGCGCTCGCGTCTCCGGTGGAACAAATCCAGCGTTTTTCCCAGACGATTGCGCCGGTGAGGCCGTTGATCTTACGTTGGTAGCTATAGCCAAATCCATCCGGCAAATCGTCGCCTTTGGTACGCGTTTGCGAACCTGAATAGAGATAGAATGTATTGTCGCCGTAGTTTTCGTCAATCACGACGGAGGAATCGCTCTCGTCGGTCACATCCACCACATATTTGATCGCCATCGTGTTCAGGTCAACGCACTGCAATCTTCCGCCGTTGTCGGTGAAATAGGCATAATTACGAAACGCGGAGACCGAGCTTTCCACACCGAACCAGCGCGCACCTTCCTTATCGTCTCGCGAGTAGCCGGAGCCCTCATAGCGTGTTTTAATCAGTCCGTCCGGTTTAATCGAGACCGTTCCGGCAGCCGCGTCAAACTGCGCATTGAGTTTCACGGTATAGAGAATCCCGTTTTCGCCGCCGTAGACGAGTGTGTCGTTCGCGATCATTGGGCTTCCGTCATACGCCTGCCATTTTCTGCGGGAAAACCAGTCAAACCCGCCAAACTGCTCGATTTGCTCGCCTGAAATCAGCGAATACACGCGCACATAAGCGGCGGGGTTCTTCTGCTCGTTTTCCACCGGAATTCCCTGTCCCACAAAGAGCAGCGGATATCCGCGCGGATCGATGCAAGACGTTCCCTTTTGCACGATTCCGGTGTTGATCGGGTCTCGTGTGGGGTTGCCCGTCTCCAAATCGAGGAAATAGATGTTTCCGTCCATCGCCGGGTAAATCACCTCGGTCAATGGCGCGGCAGCATCCTTAAAGCTCTGTTTTACGTTCATGACGGCTACGGTTTCAACCGGCCATTGCACGATAAGCGGCTGCCCGGTCCAGCCCGTGCCGCTCCAATTGCCGAGCGCGCCAATGGTCTTTGTCCATTGCTCTCGCAGGCGCTTGTCCGAAACCGTCACCACGCCATATGCAAATGAGTTACGGTAGTTGTTGCCGCCAAATGTCGTAATCCCCGGCAGCGTGCTGTATTCCATATCTCTGCCGAATTTGAGCGGTTCCGAGCGGTTGAAGCTTGTTGTGTCCTTGCCGTTTACCTTCAACGCGGAAGAAAAGCCATACTGTGAGGGGTTCGCGCTGTCGACGCGAGTAATGGTAACGTCGTCCGGCAAAGCCGGATTTGGCGTTGCGGTCGGCGCAAGCGTTAGGGTCGGCACCGGCGTTGTCTCCAGCAACTCTTTTTTATCGCTTTGCACCTTCTTGACCAACAGTAGCACGATAATGATCGTGCCCAGCACCGCGAGCATGATCAAAAAGAATCGCGGCTGCATTCGAATTCGTCTTCTTCTCTTCTTTGCCATGCTTTACGCTCCTTATTGCTTGATCCCGTGTGTCAGCTGATCTTCACTCCCCAAATCTTCATGCCGCGTGTACCAAACACAATCATGTTACCATATGCCGCTGGACTCGCTTCAATATTTTTCTCCGCGTTAAACGTGTTCAGCAGCGTGCCTGTCTTTCCATCCAGCAAAAAGACCTTTCCGCCCGTATCGCTGCCTTCGCAAACAACAATGTAGGCGTTTCCGTTTTCGTCATAGATTGCGATGGGCGAGCTCCACGTATATTTCTCCATCACAAATGTCCATCTTACGGCACCTGTTGCCTTGTCCAACGCAAGTAGTATGCCGTCGTTATCATTCGGCGTTCTGGCGAATGGAATGATCACGAGGTCGGAGATACTCTTCTGCCCTAGCAATGCAGTCGCTTGCACACCACCGGAAACATGGCTCTTGGTGTTCACGTTCTCGGTGTGCTTCCAAACGACTTCTCCCGTAATCGCGTTGACCTTGTAGAAAGAGACGCTCCCTTTCATATCGGTGTCCGCCGTGAAGTGCAGCGAAGAGCCGATGTAGATGTAGGCCGCGCGGTTCGCGAAATCCGTCTCCAGAACAGGCGAACCGTTGGTGTCGTCCTGCGTATCCTGTGCCCAAACGAGCGACATCGTGTTGAGGTTGATGCACTGTAAAAATCCGTCGTTCGTGCCAAGATAGCCAAACTCACCGAGGGTGGCGATGCTCGTCTCGTATCCCAGCCAATACTTATTACTCGCCGTATTGGTGCTGTCGGGATAGGTGGATCTGGTTCCGACATAGCGCATCTTGACCACATCGCTGGGATTCATGCTCAGTTGCCCCGTCG
>JAQVML010000230.1 GCA_028703645.1 Eubacteriales bacterium | reverse complement strand
TAATACATAGTTTCACCTCATGCAAAATTTAAAGCTGGCCTGGATGGCAGCTCTTTTGACGCGCAAGCCTCGGGCGGATACTATCCGCCCCTACACGCGAACCAAAAAACCTAAGCCTAAATCGAATCAAAGTGTTTCGCATTACGGGCTACCCCGCAAGAGCGGATGTAGGGGCGTATATCATCCTCCCGCGATGCCACGCTTTCATATGCGAAACTGTCCAGAGAGGAAAGTTGCTCTCTGGACAGCTCGATGTATTTGGGAAAACTCGAATCAGCCGAAGAGCACGCTGTTGACGACGCTCTCCAGATATTCCTGCTTGCCGCTGCCGGGAAGCTTCGGCGCTTTTGCCGTCGCGGCTTTTGCCGCGCATTCTTCCAGCGTCGCTTCGCCGCTCGCGATGCGCGCGCCGATGCCTTCTTTGTAGCTCGCATAGCGCTGCGCAACAAATGCATCGATGCGGCCGTCTTCTACCAGCGCCGCGGCTTTGAGGAGGCCGAGCGCAAACGTGTCCATGCCGAGGATGAACGCCTCAAACATATCTTCATACGTGTAGCTCGGGCGGCGATTCTTCGCGTCAAAGTTAAATCCGCCGGTGAGTCCGCCGGACTTGAGCACTTCATACATGCACATCGTGGCTTCGTACACGTCGAATGGAAACTCGTCCGTATCCCAACCGAGCAGCAGGTCGCCCTGGTTTGCGTCGATACTGCCGAGCATGCCGTTGACACGGCTCACGCGCAGATCGTGCTGGAAGGTGTGGCCCGCCAGCGTCGCGTGGTTGGCTTCGATGTTGAGTTTGAAATCTTTGTCCAGTCCATACGCGCGGAGGAAGCCGATCGCCGTCGCCGCATCGTAGTCATACTGGTGCTTCATGGGCTCCTTGGGCTTGGGCTCAATGTAGAAGTCGCCCGTAAAGCCGATGCTGCGACCGTAGTTGACCGCCATGTGCATGAGCCGCGCGATATTGTCCTGCTCGAACTTCATGTCGGTGTTGAGGAGCGTTTCATAACCCTCGCGACCACCCCAGAAGACATAGCCGCGACCGCCGAGTTTCACGGTAAGTTCTAACGCCTTTTTAACCTGCGCCGCAGCAAAGCAGAATACTTCCGCGGAGTTGGTGCTGCCCGCGCCATTCATGAAGCGGGGATTGCTAAACATATTCGCAGTACCCCAGAGGCAATGAATATCGGTGCCCTTCATCTTCTCTAGGATGTAGTCCGTGATTTCGTCGAGTCTGCGGTTGGTTTCGTTGATGTCGTCCGCCTCGGGCACAAGGTCTACATCGTGGAAGCAGAAATAGCGAATGCCAACCTTCTGCATGAATTCAAAGCCGGCGTCCACCTTTGCCTTGGCGTGCGCCATCGTGCCGCTCTCCGCACCAAAGGTTTTGTCTGCTGTTGCGTCGCCAAACATGTCCTTGCCGGCGTTGCAAAGGTTATGCCACCAGGCCATTGCAAAGGGCAGATGCTCGCGCATCGGTTTGCCAAGAACAATTCGTTCCGCGTCATAAAACTTGAAGGCAAGCGCATTTTTGCTTGCGGGGCCTTCATAGCGAATTTGGGGAATCCCCGTGAAGAGTTCAGCCATCGTGTTTTGTATCCTTTCGTCCACGTTGTTTGGATTGATTAACTAAATTTTTAAACGTATCTAAGTTTAGAAGTGCGATTAATTTAGCTTAATTATATGATACTAGATTCTTTGCTTTTGTCAAGATACAATCTATATAGGAATTCATAATATAGGAATCCTTCATAAATAACTTTACTTCTTAACTTAAAACTTGTATAATATGATTAATTTAGTACAAAATAAGGAACACATCATGGCAGACGTAACCGCTCGCGACCTTGCAAATATGCTTGGCATTTCTACTGCCGCCGTCTCAATGGCACTAAACGGAAAACCTGGCGTTAGTTCCGAAACGCGCACGAAGGTGCTCGCTGCGGCAACGAAGCTCGGTTATGTTACTCCGAAATCGCGCCAAAGCGAACGGCAGGCAAAAAACATCGTCAGTTTTGTGATCTACGTCGGCGTCGGCGTGGCGGAGCAGACGACGTTTTCCACCTTTGTGATGAGAGGCGCGGAAGCCGCCGCAAAAGAGATGGGCTATCGCATCCTCGTGCATTATTTTTACGCTGATCAGCCTTGGGATGATCAGATTAAGCGCATCCTTTCAGATACCTGCGGCGTGGTCATGCTCGGAACGGACATTACGCTTCCCCAGCGGGACGCGTTTCTGCACTTTTACACGCTCGGCAACGTGCCGCTGGTCATCATCGACAATTTCCTGTTTTCCGCTTATGTGGACTGCGTTGGAAACGACAATACATACGGCGTAAAATCCGCCGTGTCCCACCTCATCAATTGCGGACACAAAAAAATCGGCTATCTTCGCTCCAAGCAGCGCATCGTCAACTTTGACGACCGCGAACTCGGCATCCATCTCTCCATGGCCGAGCACAAGGACGAAGGACTCGCTCCTCTACAGGTGATCGACGTCGACATTTCGCCCGACAAGGCGAGAGAGGATGTCTTCACTTGGCTTCGTGCGGGCAATGTTCCCGCAGAGGCGTTTTTCTGTGAAAACGACATGCTCGCCGCGGCGTTCATCCGCGTGCTCAAAGAGAGCGGATATCGCGTGCCGGAAGACGTCTCCGTGATGGGGTTTGACGACGTGCAGATCTGCGAAATGATCGATCCGCCCATCACCACGATGCACGCGTTTAAAGAGCGACTCGGTCGTATCTCGGTCGACCTGTTGCATACGCGAATCGAAGCCGGCGATACGATTCAAACCAGTCAGGAGACGGGGCTGATGAAAGTCGCTCTCTCTCTTCAGCTCAAGGAGCGCAAAAGCGTCAGTTGCCGCAAAGCGCGCGAGTAATCTTGTTTTCTTTGCGCGCGCGCCTGAAGCAGACCACTCAAGCGGCTTTAATAGGCTTTTGACAGGCTTCAGAGAAGCATCAGACGCGGCGCTCGATGATTGATTTAAAATACAATACGGAGGCTCTTGAATGAAGTACGGGGTTTTTAACGACGCCGCCCGGGAATACGTGATTGAAACGCCAAAGACACCACTCCCGTGGATCAACTACCTTGGTTCGCGGGATTTTTTTCGGCTTATTTCCAACACATCCGGCGGATATTGTTTTTATAAAGACGCAAAATTACTGCGTTTAACACGCTATCGTTACAACGAGAACCCGCTCGATAGTAACGGGCACTATTTTTATGTGAAAGACAATTCCTCTGTTTGGAACATCGGATGGCAGCCTGTTCGTGCGGAACTTAATCGATTTCGTTGCCGCCACGGGCTTGGTTATACGATTCTCGAGAGCGCAAAAGACGGACTCGCCGCCACGCAGGAAGTTTTCGTTCCCGTGGACGATAACTGCGAGCTCACACGCGTTTCGCTGACCAACGAGACCGATCAGGAAAAGCAGATCGATCTGTTTTCCGCGATCGAGTTCTGTCTTTGGAACGCCATGGATGATATGAGTAACTTTCAGCGGAACTACTCCATCGGCGAGGTCGAGGTGGAGGGCAGCCGCATCTATCACAAGAGCGAATATCGAGAGCGGCGCAATCACTACGCTGTGTTTTCGGTCAACGCGCCCATTGACGGATTTGACACCGACCGCACCGCGTTTTGCGGCGCATTTCATAGTTTCTCCGATCCGGAGGCGGTGTTTGCGGGCGAGAGCAAAAATAGCATTGCGCACGGCTGGCAGCCCATCGGTAGTCACCACATTCGCCTCACGCTCGCGCCCGGCGAAACAAAGCGATATATCTACGCCCTCGGCCATTGCGAAAACCCCGTGGCAGAGAAGTTTATCGCACCGAACGTGATCAACAAAGCTCC
>JAQVML010000229.1 GCA_028703645.1 Eubacteriales bacterium | reverse complement strand
ACGTATCCAGCCGTCGTCAGCGGTTCGACGTAATAACCGGGGTTCCCTTTTTTGAGCATTGCGCGCGGGCGAATCAGAGGCAGAATGTCCCGCTCATCCGTGTCTTCCGCCAGATAGCGCAAACCATCCTCACGCGAATAGATCCCCATCTGTCGAACGCATCCTTCGGAGATCTGGGTCACGAGCCACGTATTTTTGCGCTGCGAAAAGAGAGCCGCAATCGCGGAAAACAGTTCCAGTATTGTTTCGTCTCCACCTCTCAAAAACTGAACATAAACGACCACCTGGCCCCCGCAGATCATGCCGATATCGGCGGTCTGGCTGGGCGAAAGATTGAAGCCGTGTGTAAAGGTTGTTTGTTCCAGCAGCGCTTGTTTTGCGAGCTTGATGCTCTCAAACTCCACAGCGCCGCCGCCGACGGTTCCAAGAGTGGAGCCGTCGGCAAACACCGCCATCTTCGCGCCGCTTCCGCGCGGCGTAGAACCCGAACTTGCGATAATCGTGCAAAGAACGAGGTTCTCCTTTCGCGAAAGCGCATCGCGTATTTGTTGAAATAGATGTTCCATGAATCGTTTTTCTTATGCGGCGGGCTTTAGCGCCTGCTGTACTGCGATGGAGTTGGCAACCAGCGCGTCATACTGTGCCTGCGTCAGCTCGCTGTGATAAAAGAGCTTGAAGTATTCGGCAACCTCGGTGTAGAGGTCATACTGCGCCGTGTCGGGATACAGCAGTTGCGCCATCCACATCATGCCAAGGTAGCGCTGCACGCTCGGCGGGAACCCCATCCAGTTATACGGGCCCATCGGTACTTCATAATACGTTCCGTTCTTGATTGCGTTGACCTGCTGCCAGGTAGAATCGCTGCCTACGCTGGCATAGATGCTGTCCGGCGCAAAGAGGATGACGTCCGGATTCCAGAGCAAAATCTGCTCCATGTCCACTTCGTTGCCGCTGCCCTTGCTGGAAGGATCGGCGACTTCCGCGAGGTTGTTTCCGAGCAGATCGATGATTTCCGCATGATAGCTGCCCTTCGCAATCACATTCAGTCCGGCATCGCCGAGGCAATAGAGCAGATTTACTTTCTCCACGCTGTTTGCAATCTCCGCGGTGCGTGCGTAAACTTTTGCGCAGTAGTCCGAGAGCACTTTTGCTTCATCCGGCATATTCAGCAGCTCGCCCAGCTTTGTGTAAGCATCCGCCATGGTCGCGATCGTCGCCGTGATATGCACAAACGGAATGCCCGTCTGCTGTTGCAGACCATCCAGATCCTCCACGATCGAGCCCTTCGGTTCGCCAACGTCGATGACGACCTGCGCACCGCTGGCAAGCAGCGTTTCCAGATTTAATTCTCCCTTGCCGCCATAGAGTTGGCCGAGCTCAGGCAGGTTGTAATACTCGGTCGCGAGATATTGCTCTGCGGACGAGTCCCACTTGGAAGCAACGCCAACCAGCTTATCCGGGCAGAGCGCAAAAAGCACGATCTGCGCCAGCGGGCCGGAGATGGCAACCTTCGTGATGTCCGATGGTACCTCCACCACGCGTCCGACGGAATCCGTGAACTGCACCGTGGCCGGTTTCGGTTCCTCCGTAGGGGCGGGTGCTTCGGTCGCAACCGGCGCTTCGGTCGCCGCAACTTCGGCGGGCTTTGCCGCGCAGGCAAACGCGGAAACGCACAGTAGTAACGCCATGAGTAAAAACAATGCTTTTTTCATTTCAGTTCCTCCTCTTTATTTGGAAACGGGATGCTTTCCCGTTTTCTACTCCTCACACGATCGTTATGGAATATCGCTCACATGAACGGAGACGATACCGAGCGTCCGCTCCGCCGGTAAAAAATACGGAAACTCATCCGAGTCCGTTTTGCGAAGCAAATGTTTGACTCTCTCGGGCGCAAGCTCCGCATCGTCGTCTTCCTGTCGATACGTCTCAAAAAACAGAATGGCGTCCTCGATGGATCGAAACGGCTGCCCCATCTCAATCGGGAACGTCTCCGCCCGACAGGGGATTTGCAGTGCTTCGAGTTCCAACAGCGTCTGCTGAAACGTAAACCGCTTAAGCGGCGTCTCTCCCGGCGTAAAGCGATGGGTTTGCCAGTTTTTCTTCACCATGAACACGTTGCCCGCGCACTGCGCTTTTGCCACGCGCAGTGTCTCATCAAACCGCCCGAAAAAGCAAAACAGCATCGCGTCATACTTCTGCTCCGGCATCATCGAAAACAAATCGCCTTCCACAACGTCGATGTTTGGAATCTGATTTACCGCAATGTTTTGTCTTAGCACAGAGAGCGCCTCCCTGCTTGTATCGATCGCGGTCACCCACGCGCATTGTCGCGCCAACGCGAGGCTCGTGTACCCGAGCCCGCAACCCGCGTCGCAGACATGTGCGTTCGGCGTAAGATACGGCAAAACCTGCGCGATGATCGCGTCGTCATACTTCGTGTATTCGGCGGCATCCATCCGAAAGCGAATGCTGTCTTGAGACCAGCTATACATTCCCCAACTCCCTCACTTATTAGCAAAGCGTTCCTCTTGTTTTATCGCGCCCCGGCCTCAATCACCGGAGAGATCAGCGCGCCTTGCGCGGTATCGATCAAGCGAACCGTGACTCCGTAGAGCTTTTCAATCAGCGCCGCATCAACGACATCGTTGGGCGAGCCAAACGCCGCAATCGTTCCGTCGAGGAGCGCAACCGCACGGTCTGCATACCAGAGCGCGTGCTGCGGGTTATGCGTGGAGAGCAGAATCGTGTATCCATCGTCCGCGAGCTTTCGAACCTGTCGCAAGACCAGAGATTGATTTCCGTAATCGAGGCTTGCGGTGGGCTCGTCCATGAGTAGCGTTTTTGCGTTTTGCGCCAGCGCGCGCGCAATCAGCACGAGCTGCTGTTCCCCACCGGAGAGCTTTGAAAAGTTGTGGTTTTTGAGGTGTTGTATGCCGAGCTTGTCCAGCGCCGCGTTCGCGGCATCCAGCTCTTTTTTCCCGGGAACGCCCATCGCCGAAACCTGATGCGTCGTGCCCATCAGCACCATGTCAAGCACACAATAGCTAAACGCGATGCCATGCGTTTGCGGAATATAGGCGATTTTGTGCGCCAGCTCGCGCGGCGTAAATGCATGCGCGTCCTCGCCATCGACGCAGATCGTTCCCCTATAGTGCGGCTGCAAGCCGAGGATGCAGCGAAACAGCGTCGTTTTTCCAACGCCGTTTGGCCCCAATACCGCCAGCAGTTGGCCTTCGTCTGCGCAAAGCGAAACATCCCTTAGCACATTGCGCAGAGAATAGGCAAAACTCAGATGGACGATCTCAATGCTCATATCGTTTTCTCCTGCCTCGCAATCAGGTAAATAAAGAACGGCGCGCCGACAAACGCGGTTAAAATGCCGATTGGTATCTCGACCGCCAGCAGATTTCGCGAAACATTGTCGACTATCAGCAGAAAAGTCGCGCCCGTTATCATGCTCGCGGGTAAAAGATACCGATAGTTGTTGCCAACCAGTTTCCGGCTCAGATGCGGAATCACAAGCCCGACCCAACCGATCATTCCGCTGACGGAGACGCTTGCCGCGGTGATCAGCGTTGCGCAGAGGATGACGACCATCCGCAGACGATTCGTATTCACCCCAAGCGTTCGGGCTTCATCGTCGCCAAGCGTTAAAATATTGATTTGCCAGCGAATCAGCAGCAGCGGTATCATTCCCAGCGCCATTGGAACGATTACGAACGCAACCTGCGCGAGTTTGGAGCCGGAGAGACTGCCCATCATCCAATAGGTGATGGCAGGCAGTTGATTGGTAGGGTCAGCCACAAGCTTGATGTAGGATGTTCCCGCCGTAAAGAGCGATCCCACCATGATGCCAGCTAGGATCAGGTTGACCACCTTAAGCCCCGGCGCGCGCTGCGCGATGA
>JAQVML010000228.1 GCA_028703645.1 Eubacteriales bacterium | reverse complement strand
TATTAACGGCGTTGGTCATCTCCGGCGGAGAACCGACGCTACAGCAAAATCTCGAGGCATTCATTCTCCGCGTGCGCACATTTGGTTACAAGATTAAACTTGACACAAATGGAACCAAACCGCAGGTATTGCTCTCGCTGTTGAGCAAAGACTTGCTTGACTACATCGCGATGGACGTGAAAGCCCCGGCTGAGCGATATGACGAGATTACGAGAAGCATCGTCGATATAGACAGCATTCGCCGCAGTATCACGCTCATTCGCAACAGCGGGATTCCGCACGAATTTCGCATGACATACGCGCCGCAGTTGACGCAGGAAGACGCGCTGGAGGCCGCACGAATGGTGAAGGGATGCGATCGATTCTACTTGCAGCAATACCGCCCGCGAAACGAGCAAGATCCTCTTGCGCATTCTCCCGCCGAGGTGCTGAAGACAGGCGAGGAGATTGCGCGCGAGATTGGCAACTGTACCGTGCGTGGCCTCGGCCCGGAACAGTAACTCCGGAGTAGTAACGTAAAAACGACCTTCGCATAAGAAAGCGGAGGTCGTTTCGCATGATTGCGTGCGTAATGAAATGATTACTCCGGCTTGGAAGAAGCACGCTCTTCGCGCTTGAGATGAATTCGATCGACAAGCGAGAAGATGTGCTTTCGAAAAGCGTATAAAAGCGTGACGCCAACGACTAGCAGCACGCCGAGCAGCGCGACCTTTGTATAGTCTCCTTGCAACAGCTTGTTTCCGATTGCGTTGAGCATCAACAACGTCGGAATGCTGCCCAGATACACCGATAGGAGAAACTGACACGAGGTGATCTTCGTGCGCGCGGCGATATAGGGCACCAGTCCGTTTGGCAACATCGGAATCAGGCACGCGAGCGCGACCATAAAGCTCGGATGCTGCGAATCGGTCAAAAAGCGAAAACGGGATTCACTAGCTTCTCTTCTGGAAAAGAGCTGATCCAGACGGTTGCCGAGCTTTCTTGCGCTGAAGAACACCGCGATATTCGCCAACACATATCCCACATGGCAGATGACAAATCCCCAGAGCGTTCCAAAAACGACACCGATGGCGATTTGAATCGGGCCGCCAGGAAAGAAAATACTGATGATCTGGATGAATTGCAATAAAAATGCGAGCACAACGCCGCCAACGCTGCCAAAGCCGCGAATATAGCGAACAAGCTCCTGCTGATCTCCACGCTGCAACACGTCCGAAAAGCCGGGTAGAATTGCGTTGAGCGAGAGAAGACTGATCGTCACCACAACCGCAAACGCAGCAACCAGCACGAGAACGCGAAGAAAATTGTTGCGGCGGGCAGGATTTGGTTGTCGCATGCAGGGGCTCCTTTCGAAGACTTTGTTGAACTTGTGAAGTTGAATGTTTCGACGTTGATTTTTGACAATGCGATTGTAACATTTCGACTTTTGCGTGTAAATCATCAGTTTTTTGTGATTCGAAGAAGAAAACCAGAAAAAAAGGTGTGAATCCACAGGAACGTCACATTTTAAGTATTTGAACAATGAGGGTAAATCTATTATAATAGCATCCATGAGACGTACATTTTGGGGTAAAACAGGAATCATTCTGTTGGTGAGCATTTTGCTCATGCTTGGGCTTGGCGCATGTTCGCAGACTTTGGACACACTCAATACGGTAGCCGAAACGGTACCAACTCCGGTTCCCGTTCCGACTGCTGAGCCGGTGATTACGATTGGTGATGCGATGACGATGCCGCTCTCGGAGACGAGCGTCGCACCAGCCGGATATACACGCGTTGAGACGGAAGATGAAAACATCGCGCTCTTTGCGTTTACGGACAGTGAAGGCAGCCTGCAATATCGCGTTTACGGCGGCTATACCGAGTTTGTAGACGGCGTTGCAGGCAAAACCTACCAAGGGTTCTATCTATCGGATGAGACGGGCGCAATCCTCGCCACGGACGCAACCGCGTTTGTCGATCCCGCGACGGAGCCGTTTGGTGTTTGCACCGTTTCCGCTTTGCCGGACACGCTTCGCCTGCGCGCGAAATACACACTGCTCGAAAACGGGCTGATCACAGGAACAGAAGGCGGCACGTTTGTCTATGGCTCCTTTAGCGGCGGAGAAGGCGCATTTTATCCCGCGGACAGCAGCGGCAAAATGATTGCAGGTGCGCTTCCCACCACGGAAGCAATCGCTGTACCGTCCTATACACCGGACTCCGTTCCCACAGCGGATGGTGATCACATGATCATCGTCTATATCGGAACGCAGAGCGTCGTCGTTTACAAAGCGGTTGACGGCGAATGGACCCAAGAGCGCGTGATGATCTGTTCGACCGGACGCAGCAAGGACTTGACACCACGCGGTACATTCCATCTCGTCCGCCAATATCTTTATAAAAAAATGGGACAGGTACACGGCGAAAACGTTTATTCTCAGTATGCCAGCCGTATCACGGGCAGCTATTTGTTCCATTCGGTTCCGATCGGCGGAGACAAACGCAATCTTCAGGAATATGGCAAGAAGCAGATGATCGTGAAATATTACGAGTCGCTTGGCACAATTGCGTCCGGCGGATGCGTTCGCCTTCGTTGCGGAGACGCCTATTGGGTCTATATGAACTGCGTCGTCGGCACGGAGATCACCATCACGGACGACAGCGGCCCGACGCCGCCGCAACCGCCCGCGCTGATCTACGAGGAACCCTATATGACCGCAGACCACAAATACGGCTGGGACCCGAGCGATCCCGATCCGGAGAACCCGTATCACGCGGTCTACACGTCGGAATTCATTCTGGATGGCCCGGTGGCCGATAAATCCAAAGACAATTGATGATGAAATCAAAGAACCGCCGTTATTGGCGGTTCTTTCACATTCAAAAATCAATTCAGATTATAAATATACGATCATAAAAACAAAAACACAGAACCGAAATTCGATTCTGCGTTTTTGATGGTACCCAGTAGGGGAGTCGAACCCCTGTTCCCGCCGTGAGAGGGCGGTGTCCTAGGCCACTAGACGAACTGAGCGAGCTGCAAGGGATATGATACCGAAATATGCGCTTTCTGTCAATAGCATTTTGCAATTTCAAACGTGTGTTTTTCTTTTGCTGAATGAGAAAAAAACACGGAAAAGACGAACAGAAAAAAGAACCGGCGACTCAACAGCCGCCGGATGCGTTACGATTCGTTTTGCTTACTGCGCATGTGGTGCTGATAGAGCTCCTCGGTCGCAAGCGCAATTTTGACGACTGAAAAGTCGCAGTCCCGTGGGTAGCAGTACCATGTGTCATTCAGCGTATTAAGATCGACACAGTCGCCATAGCGACCGAGATAATTTAGCTCAATATGGCAGGAATAGAGCGAGGGAACGGGCTTGATCATCTCAAACGCGCCGTAGTCGCCTAAGCCACGCACGACAAAGCCATCCATGTTGTGCGTTAACGTTCCATCGCCAATGTGGATATACCCGCTTGCGTTGGGTAGCGACATCACGCGTACAGGAGCCGCGAATGAGTAGCTGCCCGCCTCGACTTCCCGGCGTACGTTGGCGCGCTCCCACTCGTACCAATCGGGAATATGAGAAAACTCGGTTTTGCCTTCAACCGCATGGAGACTGCCGAACTCGTCCATTTCCCAACGCTTGCCGCAAGCGCCGCAGATCAACTCCGCGCCCTTGGCGTGCATTTGATACTCAGTTTGGCAATGCGGGCACTGATACAGAATCTTGTGCAAACCTTCCGCGCGGGTGGACGATTGCACGCGGATGCCGCGCGCGCGCTGCCAGGCAAAGTCGTCGTAGGTAAACGCGGTATTGATCGCCTGATTGACTGCCTCCGAGGTTGCCTTTGCGAGCGTCTCCGCCGTAAAGAGGCAAGTCATCTCCGCCTCCACCGGCTTCACGCCGCGATCTCGCAGATTCCAAACCGGC
>JAQVML010000227.1 GCA_028703645.1 Eubacteriales bacterium | reverse complement strand
CAGCACACCCTTCAAGCCGGAGCCTTTTCCGGTGTATTTCATCATCGTCGCGCGATCGACCCAAACATCCAGCAGTCCCAGCAACACGAAGATCGGCGGCAGCACGGAGAGCATCTCCTTGAAGCTGCCGAGAGTGTTAGTGAGAGCAAGCTTGCCCACTTCGGGCAACAACAGCCCCGCGACAACCCCCGCAATCAACAGCAGAAAGAACGCGCCGTATCGCTTGAGAAACGGTTGTTTTTGGTTGCCGGACGGGCCTGCAATCCTGCTTGCGGTACCGTTTTGCGGTTGCTGATCCGGCTTGCGCTCCGGCTTACGATCGATCATTTCACTCATCCTAGCACCACTCCCATCAAAATTGCAACCGCAAAGGAATAGACAAACGCGGAGGCGTTTCGCGTCAACGTCGCCTTCATGCCAAACGTCTTTCGCTCGATCGGAATTGTAACAATTCCAACCATCATCAGCGTGGAGACAAACGCCGCGAGTTGCATGTATCCGGCTCCGCTTTTGAGCAACGCCGCCGCCAGCGGAAAGGCAACAAACCCCGGCATCAGCGTGACGGAGCCAACCACCGCCGCGGCGAAAATTCCGAGAAATCCGCTCTCGGAACCGAGCAGTTTTCGAATGGTTTCCGGCGGAAAGATCGCAAGCGCAAAGCTGATGACGAGAAAGATCGTCAACAGCTGCGGCAATATGTTTTCAAACGCCTTCCAGGCCTTCATCAACGCGGCTTTCGTCTTCTTGCGGTCTTTGAAAAACGAAACCGCGAGTCCGATGATCGCGAGCGCATAGAGAATGTGAGTAAACAAACGTGATTCCTCCGTCAATCCAGATTGGCGCTCTGCAACAGCTTCAGCACCTCTTGTGCGTTCAACGCGCGGCCGACCGAGACGACCTTGCCATCGATCACCAGCGCGGGCGTGCTCATCACGCCATATTTCGCCATCTCCGCGTAGTCCGTTATGTGTCCAACCGGCTCTTGCAGATTCATTTCTCCCAGCGCAGACAACACCGCTTGCTCCAGCGCGCGGCACTTCGGGCAACCCGCGCCCAGCACGAAGATACGCGGCTTCTGTTCGCCCGATTCCTGCTCAAATTTGGATTCCGATTTTACATCATAATGCGGAAGAGAACCCGCGTTAAAACAGGTGCTTCCTTCTTCTACTTCAATGACCTTCTGTCTATCGCTCATCTTATCCTCCACGGCCTATGCCGTCTGTTGTTTCTGCCACGAAACAGCCAAATAGTTGTTTTAAGCATCGTACGTTTTATGGTTCGATTCTGTCAACATGATTTGTCACAGACTCCGTAGATTGGCGTAAAAAAACCGCCGGAAGTCCGACGGTTTTCAAGGCAGTTTGATCTACTTGCGGCTCGCGCAGTTTTCGCGCGCACTGCAACCCGCGCAGCCGCCGCACCCGCAGCTAGCTCCGGAAGCTTTCCGCTTCACGCTGTGCCGAATCACGAGGAACAGCACAAACGCCACAAGCGCGAGAATCACATAATCCGCTAGTTTCATAGGAACAATCCTCCAATCAGGTAGGCGGCATACGCCACGATCCAGGCCACGGCACACTGCATGACGACCACGCCGATCGTCGCCCAGCCGGACTTGAGTTCTTTGCGAATGGTCGCAACCGCAGCCACGCAAGGCGTGTACAGCAGCGTAAAGAGCAGAAAACTCACGGCGGAGAGCGTCGTAAAGAGATTCGGCAACGCGAGATGCAATTGCGCCACACCCGTCCCCAACAGCACGGAGAGGGTACTGACCACCGCTTCCTTGGCAACAAAGCCGGAGATCAGTGAGGTTGCCACGCGCCAGTCCGCAAACCCCATCGGGCGGAAGATTGGCGCGACACCGCGTCCGATCAGTGCGAGCAAGCTAGTGGCGCTGTCGCTCACCACGTTGAGCCGCGTATCAAACGTCTGCAAAAACCAAATGACCACACTCGCGAGCAAGATAATCGTGAACGCACGCTCTAAAAAGTCCTTTGCCTTTTCCCAGAGTAGCAGCAGCACGTTCTTGGGCGACGGCATGCGATAGTTCGGCAGTTCCATCACAAACGGCACCGGCTCGCCGCGAAACGCGGTTCCCTTGAGCAGCAGCGCCACAAGAATTCCGATGATCACGCCCGCTAGATAAAGGCCGATCATCACCAGCGCCTGGTAGCGCGCAAAGAACGCCGCGCAAAACACCACATAGATCGGAATCTTAGCGGAGCAGCTCATAAAGGGAGTCAGCAATATCGTCATCTTTCGGTCACGATCGCTCGCCAGCGTACGCGTCGCCATGATGGCGGGAACCGAGCAGCCAAAGCCGATCAGCATCGGCACAAAGCTGCGTCCCGAAAGGCCGATCTTTCTCAGCAAACGATCCATCACAAACGCCACGCGCGCCATGTAGCCCGTGTCCTCCAGGATGGAGAGAAAGAAGAACAGCGTGACCACGATGGGTAAAAAGCTCAACACGCTGCCGACGCCCGCGAAGATGCCGTTTACGACAAGGCTCTTGACCACGGGGTTGATGCCGTATGTCGTCAAGCCCCGATCCACCAGCGCAGTCAGAGAGTCGATGCCGGAGGTCAGCAGATCGGAGAGCGAACTGCCAATGACATTAAACGTCAGCCAGAAGACAAGCAGCATCACGCCGAGAAACACGGGGATTGCCGTGTATTTACCCGTGAGAACTCTGTCGATCTGAACGCTTCTGTGGTGTTCCTTGCTCTCGTGGCTCTTGACGACGGAGGCTTCCACGGCACCCTCGATGAAGGTATAGCGCATGTCCGCGAGCGCTTCGTTGCGCTCAAACCCGGTCTCGTGCTCCATCTCCAGCACATTGTGTTCAATGAGTTCCAGCTCGTTTTGATCCAGCTCCAACCGTTCTGCCAGAGACTTGTCACCTTCGATGAGTTTCGTCGCGCAAAACCGAGGCGAAACACCGATTCCCCGCGCGTGGTCTTCAATTACGTGCGCCACGGAGTGGATACAACGATGCACCGCGCCATCCGGGCAAAAATCCTGCACGGACGGAATGACGCGCCGCTTAACCACGTTCATCGCCTGACTGACCAGCTCCGATACGCCTTCGTTCTTTGAGGCGGAGATTGGCACGACCGGCACGCCGAGCTGGCGGCTCATGAGCTGCACATCGATCGAGCCGCCGTTGTCGCGCACCTCGTCCATCATGTTTAGCGCAACGACCATGGGGATACGCAGTTCGAGCAGCTGGAGTGTCAGATACAGATTTCGCTCAATATTCGTCGCGTCGACGATGTTGATAATGCCGTCCGGCTTGCCGTCGAGAATAAAATCCCGCGAAACGATCTCCTCCTGGGTATATGGGCGAATGGAGTAGATGCCCGGCAGATCAACGACATGTGCGTCCTTTACCCCGCGAATCTCCCCCGTCTTCTGCTCCACCGTCACGCCCGGAAAGTTTCCGACATGCTGATTGGACCCCGTAAGCGCATTGAACAGCGTCGTCTTTCCCGAGTTCTGATTTCCTGCAAGCGCAAATACCATATCCTTCTCCCTCTTCCTCTGCCAGCGCGATGTTCCGCGCGTCATCTTTCCGTAGCGTCAACTCATAGCCGCGCACGCAGATCTCAATTGGGTCGCCCATCGGGGCAACCTTGATCATGGTCACTTTCGTTTTCGGAATCAGCCCCATGTCCAGCAGTCTTAACCGCAGCGCACCCGCGCCCTTGACCGCGGTAATCGTACCCGCATGACCGATCTTCAGCTCATCCAGCGTCATCTATCCCCGCTCCGCCTTTCCATCCGCGCAATTGCCGGCTCCGGCAAATTGCGCAATCACTCGCTAACAATGTTCTTTAGTTAGAACTGTCTAACTTAACGTTAGCAGTTTACCGCTTCAACTTCAAGTTGTCAATCCCGAAAATCGCATTTTTTAAGC
>JAQVML010000226.1 GCA_028703645.1 Eubacteriales bacterium | reverse complement strand
GAAACTCGCGGATATTGCTGCGATTTCGGAAGCAACGCCGGGCCCTGTGGGGGTGAATGCCGCAACGTTTGCGGGATATAGCGCGGCGGGGGTGCCGGGTGCGCTGATTGCGACGTGTGCGCTCGTGCTGCCGTCGTTTGTGATTGTTGCTCTGGTTGCGCGCGCGCTGGAAAAATATCGTCAAAATCGCTTGGTCAACGAGGTGTTATTTACGCTTCGTCCCGCGGTGACCGGCTTGATTGCAGCGGCAGCATGGACGGTACTCTATGCCGCGTTGTTTGTTGCTCCGCTTTCCAGCGGGTTGATACACGCGATGAACTGGGGAAACGTTGCGCTCTATGTGGTGCTGTTGGGGTTGATGTTCGTACCGAAAGTGAAGGATCTGCATCCGGTGTTCTTTTTTCTGGCAGGAGGAATCGCTGGCGCGTTGATGGGACTGATTTGAACGAAGTTTATGAGAAATCGAACCGGTTTGAATTGACTTTCTGCGTCTGCATGGTAAAATATTCACATTGCGACCGTGGTGGAACGGCATACACAACGGACTTAAAATCCGTCGGGGAAACCTTAAGGGTTCAAATCCCTTCGGTCGCACCAAAAAGCAAGACCCCCCAGTGTGGGGGTTCTTGCTTTTTGGGTTATGATTCAGAGGGATTTGGAGCTGCGTTAAGAAAACAGTCCGGTGGACTGTTTTTAGCAGCCGGGTAGCGCAAGCGAGCGCTTGCGCCGCGTGAAGCACAAGCAAGGCGAAGCCTAAGCGGAGAATCCCTCGCGCCGCGCCGAAATCGATGAGCTTTACGTTTCCTTCAGGCGTGATCATGATGTTGTCCGGACTGATGTCGCGGTGGATGAGCCCGGCCGCGTGCATTTCAGCGAGCGAGCGCAGAAGCGGACGCATGAGACCAAACACCTCGTTTGTCTCCATCTTGCCGCCGACGCGCGCGAGGCGCTGCTTGAGCGTTTCGCCCTCAACAAACTCCATGACGATATAGGCCGTGCCGTTTTCAAGAAAGAAATCGCGAACGGAGACGATACCGGGCAGGGTATAAAACTTCGCCAGCGACTTCGCCTCGTTGATGAAACGCGCCCTGCCGGAGGTAAAAAAATCTGCCTTTTCTCCGCGATAAGGGGTAACGGTGCACGACGTCGTGTTGGTGCACATAACATACCCTGTAGGGTAATACTCCTCGATGGCAAGCTTGAGGTCGAGATTGAGATCCCATCCCATGTAGGTAATGCCAAGCCACCTTCGCCAAGCACGCTTGCGATTAGGCATTTACCGCCGAGGATACAACGCGGCTGGAGATGATGTGGAGAGGGTTCGTATGCGGATTCGTCGAAGCCGCAATGCGGACACGCGCCTTCCAGAATTTCACGCGCAGCCATACAGTGAGCGCACTGTAAAGGATCAAAGTGCGCGATGTGTCGATATTTTGTATATTGGACGATTGAATTTCTTAAGCAAAATCGATTTTTCATCCACCCGATGGAGCATTTGATACATCATAATGTTGTAGCAGCGACTGTTGTAGAAATAAAAGTTCCGCGCGCCAGAAAATGAGAAGTCGCGGACAAAAGTGATTGGACAGAACGAGACGTTTTAAAACACAGACGCTGTATACTTTTGAACAAAGAAAGATCAGGTGATGAACCTTTGGGGGAATCTCGATTTTTTTCTGAGATCGACGAAAAGTCGACTCAAACTGCGAAGCGGTCGTGCTATAATAAAAACAGTTCTTAATTTGTATATTCAACCATTTTAAACTATCATGCCGCGTTTTATCGCAAATCATTCCATCGATGAACGCGGCCAGTGTGTACCACTTCGTTCCTTGTAAAACCAAAATCGAGAAGGGGAGACAATTCATGAACATTCAGCTTTGTGAAAACGGGCATCATTATGATAAATCCAAGTACGCCCAGTGCCCGTACTGCAATCCCGCCTTTGCGGAAGTAAACCGCACCGTTCCGCTGGATCAATCGTCGGCTTCGTTTGACGAGGGCTTTGGTGGCGATACGGGAGATATCGGTAAGACTGTTCCTCTCGATATTCGGGACGAAGTGACGGTACCCATCATTACGAAAGATAAAGAAGGCAGAAGCTTTGACCCCGTGGTCGGCTGGCTGGTCTGTATAGAGGGCCCGGACAAGGGGAAGGACTACCGTATTTTAAAGGGCAACAGCTCGATAGGCCGCGGCGCAACGGCACAGATTCGAATCCTTGGGGATAGCTCTATCTCGAAGGAAGACGCCGCGAACATCTCTTATATTGCCAAATCGAGAAAGTTTTCCTTAATGGCCGGAGAAACGAGAAACCAGATTGAAATCAACGACGACGTCGTTCTCCCGCATGAGCGCCGCGAGCTGAAAGCATACGATCGAATCTTGATCGGAGGCTCGGTTCTGCTGTTCATACCCTTCTGCGGGGGTGAATTCGCTTGGGAGTGAGTAGAACCTTTTATTTGGCAGATTTGCAGGGCATGAGCCCTATGCCGATCGACACACCTACGCCAACGCCGAACGCAACGGCAACGCCAAACAACATCGCAACCCCAACTGCAACAACAACACCCAATCAGACCGCAACCCCGACGGCGACGATTGCGTCCACACCGGCGCAGCAGACGACCGCGACGATTGCGCCTTCTCCCGCGCTGCCCTTGCAGCCAACGGCGGGTGGGATTTCCTTGACTGGCGTGACAATCGGGTTACTATTCGGTGTTGCGCTGACGGCGATGTTGTTTTCCGCCATGGCTGCACGCAAGAAGAAAAACAAGCCCGAAAGAAGCGCGCCGCGACCGACAGGCGCGTTTGTGGAAGGGCTCGAAATCGGTAATGCGCAAAACATTGGCAAACGAAGCAATCAGGAGGATGCGTTTGCAACCTCGGATATCAATAACCAACGGCTTGTGAGCGAAAGCGGCATTCTGACCGTCGTTGCGGACGGCATGGGTGGGCTGGCGGACGGAGAACTGGTCAGCTCTGCTGCGGTCGCCGCGGTCTATCGGGAATTTCCGATGCTGTCCAACGACTGGATGCCGCAACAAAAGCTGCTGTATCTGGTGCAGCGCGCAAACGACGCGGCAAATGGCGTAACGGGCGGGAGCCGCAATCAGGGTGGATCGACACTCGTCATGACGCTGGTACGGGATGGGAAACTCTGGTTTGCCAGCGTTGGAGACAGCAGAATCTGCCTCGTGCGAGACGGAAGCCTGATTACGTTGACAAGACCCCATGTGTATGAAACCGATCTGGACAAGCGGGCAGCCTGCGGAAGCATTTCGTTTGAGGCAGCTCTGGCGGATGGACAGCGCTGCGCGCTGACGAGCTATGTCGGCATGGGTGAACTGGAGCAGATCGACTATCATCCGCGCGGAATACAGCTGCTCTCCGGCGACTGGGTGCTTCTGATGACGGATGGCGTGTTCAACACGCTGGATGAAGAAGAAATTGCATCCGCGTTGTTTGGGGACGCGCAGAACGCGGCGGAACGCATTGAAAGCCGCGTAATCGCCAAAGGATTGCCTCGACAGGACAACATGACCATCATCGCACTGCGCATGATTTAAATGAATTCAATCAGAACTGGGAGGAACAGAGTATGAAATTGACACGCAAATGGATCAGCTTGATCTTGATTCTCGCACTTTCGCTCTCCTTGACCATCACGAGCGCCAGCGCGGATACGACAGCGATTTTAAACGCGCGCAACGGTGTGGTTCGCCTTGCATTTGCTTATAGCGACGGAACGAACGAGTATGTAAAAAAAGGCAGCGGGTTCTTTGTTGGAACCGAAGGCAGCGCGGTTGAGTATATTTTAACGAATGCGCATGTGGTCACCGCGACAGATAGCTACGGTAACGTGATCGGATATGCCAGCAAAGTCAATGTGATATTTGACGATGCCAAATCGGATTCAACCGTGTTCG
>JAQVML010000225.1 GCA_028703645.1 Eubacteriales bacterium | reverse complement strand
TTCTACAAAGCCAAACGGACGCATGGCGGATTGCAGCAGTACGGTGTCTCCCGCCTCGATTCCTACGGCGCGAAAGCCCTTCAGCGCATCTTGATAGGTGACTGTCTTCATGGCAGCTCTCCTTTCTCGTTCTGTTGCTCAGCCGACCGCGGCAACCGCGTCGTCCAACTGTTTTTCGCTCTTGACGCCGACGATGGCAGAGACCACGGCGGGCTGCTCCAGCGTCCAACGAAGGGCGTAGGCACTCATCGAAATGCCGCGCGCTTTTGCGCCCGCTTCGATCGCCTCTAGTTTATCATAGAGCGCGTCGTCCGGCGAGGCAAGCCAAGTGGGCTTTTCTTCCGCGCGGGAGCCCTTCGGCGGCTCCATGCCGCGCTTATACTTGCCGGTGAGTAATCCGCCCTGATAGATTTGATAAGGAATGACGGCGATGTCCTCCGCCGCGCAGAGGGGAATCAGCTCAGACAGCGCGTCCTGCTTGAGCATGCTCAGCGGCGGCTGGCAAACCACGGGGCGCGGCAGATTCAGCTCGTCCGCCGCGGTCAAAAGCGCGCGGAGCTGTTCCGCGGAGTAGTTGCTCACGCCATAGTAGCGAATCTTGCCCGCATACACCGCTTTTTGCAGCGCGCGAAGAATCTCTTCCTGCGAAACGCTGCCGTCGAAGCGATGCAGATAATACAGATCGATATAGTCCGTCTTGAGGCGTTTGAGGCTCGCGTTAAGCTGCTTTTCAATCGCTTTTGCGCTCGTTCCTTCGTCCTCCGGCTCGCTTCCAACCTTCATGCCAACCTTGGTGGAGACGATCACGCTGCCGCGCGCCATGCCGTGGATCGCGGCGCCAACAATCTCCTCGGCAACGCCGCCCGCGCTGCCTGCAACGCGATTGTAGCCCTCGTACATGTTCGCAGTGTCGATATGGTTGATGCCATGCGAAAGCGCATATTGCGTGAGCTTCACCGCGTCGTCAAACGCGACGGGAGAGCCAAATGTCATCGTGCCCAGCGTCACCGGGGACACGGAAATCTCGGTTTTCGGAATTCGATTCATCTCTCGTTCGTTCCCTTCTCTCTTGTTTTATTCCATCGCGTTTTACTGCACCGCGCGGAGGCGTTCGACGAGCGGTCTTGCCTCCGCCATAAATGCGTTCGAAAACGCCGCGTCATACTGCGGCGCGGGTGCGCGAAACACCCGATCGTGCAACCCCAGCTCGTGCAGAATGCAGGCAAAGCTCTGTAAGAGTCCCCGCCGCATCACGATGACGCACAGCGCGTTGAGGTCGCTTTGGAGCGCAAACGCACGCGCCAGTTCGCCCGCCTTCGCCGCGCGGTAGATGCCCGCGTAGGCCTTGGGGAATACCGTCGCCCACATACCGATTCCGCCGTCCGCACCGTGGATCACGGCGGGCGCGAGGTATTCATCCTTGCCGCTAAACACCGCGCAGCCCTGCGGTTTTTCCGCAATCAGCTGCTGGGTAAAGAAAAAGTCGTTAGTGGAGGATTTGATGCCGGTCACGCCCGGCACCGTCAGCGTTTCGAGCACTTCGTTCAGCGAAAAACTCACGCCGGGCTGCGGCATATAGTAGAGAATCAGCGGGATTCCTGCTGCACTGCTCAATGCGCGGTAATACTGCATCTGCTGCGCGTGGCTCGCGCCGGAGAGCGGGACGGTAGAGACACCGTCCGCCCCGCTCTTCGCCGCATGTTGCGCCAGTTCCAGTGCGTCGCGCATGGTAGAGGCGCCTACCTGTACCAGCGCGGATTTTTCATGCCGGTGGCAGATGTCAATGCCGAGTTCGGCGGCTGCTTTTCGCTCTTCGAGACGCATTTTCATGCCGTCGCCCGTACCGCCGCAGAGATAGGCCCCGTCCAGCGGCTCGCGCATGCCCTGCTCCAGCATTTCGGCAAAGGCCGTTTCCAAAAAGCGATCCTGCGCGTCGCAGGGGGAGCAAGCGGGCACCAGCACGCCGCCCGTCACCGGCTTTTGTGTCATAGTCGTGTTCTCCTTCGTCCGCTCTTCTTACTTCGCGGCTTTCAGGTCGGCAATAGCGCTCTTGATCGAGTCCGCAATGGTCACGAGCACTTCATCCTCCATGCCGCACCACATCGGAACGGAGAAGCTGTTATCCCAGAACTTCTCGAGAACCGGGCAGTCATGATCGCCCATACCAAGCTTCTGGAAGAGCGGGTAACGATAGAGCGGATAATACTGCACGATGCTGCGGATGCCGTATTTCGTGGTCAGCAGGTCGAGTAGGTCGTTGCGGTCTTTACCAAACGCGCTGCCGTCAAAGTGCTGAATGTACTGGTGGCGAACATGGCGGAATCCTTCCGGAATCTTGTTAAAGGTGATCTCCGGCACGTCCTTGAGTAGCGCACGGAGCTTATCATTCTGCGCGATGATGATGTTGGAGAACTTAGTGAGGTTTTTGAGTTCCATGCTGCCGAGGGCGCACTGCGCCTCACCGATGCAGAAGTTGTTCGGCCAGAAGCCTTCGATATCCAGATCCACATTGCTCATCGCGGGCACCCAGTAGCGCTCGCGCGGGTAGGTGAAACCGCAAACGCCGTTGTGGCGGATGCCGGGTACGAGCTTGGCGTCCTCGTCGCTCTTAACGGTCAACATGCCGCCTTCGCCGAGGGTGGTCATGGTCTTGGCTCCGTGGAAGCTAAAGCAGCCGAAGTCGCCGAACGTGCCGACGTGCTGGCCGTTGATGCGGGAATCCAGCGCCTGTGCGCAATCTTCGACAACTTTGATGTTGTGCTTTTTCGCGAGCGCAACGATGGCGGGCATATCGCAGGGCATGCCCAGCAGGTGGACGCAGACGATGGCTTTCGTCTTCTTGGTGATCTTGCGCTCAATGTCTCTGACGCTGACCACCCAAGTCTCGGGATCGATATCCGACCAGACGATCTTTGCGCCCTCTTTGCCAAAGGGGATTGCGGAGGCGCAGAACGTGTAAGCGGGGATGATGACTTCATCACCGGGCTTCACGCCGCAAAGCGTTGCGGCAAGGCTCAGCGCCTGCGTCGCGTTGCCGACGGCAAAGGCGTGGTTCGCGCCGGTAAAGGCTTTGAAGTCCGCCTGAAACTGTTCCTGCATCGCGCCCTGGGTTTGGCCGGGCACATCGCGCATCACGCGGACGACTTCCGCGATCTCTTCTTCGGTATAGGGACGCTGACGCGCGGGAATGGAAACACGGTATCCGGCAACGGCACCGCGGCCGGAAGCATCGCCCGAAATGGCTTTGTTGGACATGGTCATATTCCTCCAAATTCATATTGTAAAAAACGGCTTGCAATCCTGCGGAAGACCTCCGCATGGTTCAGCATCATATTATCCCGTACGGCTTTGCCCCGCCATGCCGAAACCGCGCGTGTTTTTTCCACTTCGCGCGGTTTTCATACTCCATGTGGCTTGACGATAGTGGCTCGGATCGCGCTATAATGATACAGACGGAGGAAAAGCGATGGAACACACGCAAGCTAACGATCAGGTTTTCACCGTGCGCGCGTTTGCGGGAGATCTGCCCGTGGAGTGTTTTCTTTCCGCGCGCGGTTTTTTAGAGGATCGCAGCCTCGTTCGCCCGTCGTTTTCCGAAGACCATGTTCACGCGAGCTTTGAACTACTGCTCTGCCGAAAAGGCAGCGGGTATCAGTTTATCGAAGGCGTGGCGCATGCATATACGGACGAGAGCGTATTTTTGTTGGCTCCGTTTGTGACCCACGCGCATATCGCAGACCCAGACTCGGCGGAGGTGCGCTGCTCCATCCGCTTCATCCTGCCGGATGCCGCGGCTTTCTCCGGTCGCAGCGATCCCGCGCTCTCCGGCGCGCTGGAGCGATTGCGGCGCGAGCAATACGCGCAGTTTTTCGCCAGCCGCCAGATCATCGCGATTGCGGACCTGCTCTCCGAAACGGTCTGCTCGGCGGAATCCTCCGCGCTG